>NZ_LJCS01000017.1:0-70483 GCF_001280945.1 Photorhabdus heterorhabditis
TTTTGAAAGGTAATCGACGTATTGCAACACGCTATGAAAAAACAGCACGAAACTATCTGTCGATGGTGAAATTAGGCTGTATTCGACTCTTTTGCCGGAGATTATATAATTAAGGGACACTACCTAGTATTGAAAATGACGACGGAACCAACTTGAGGTTGGAAGGTAAAAGATTCGCAATCAACCAATAGAGAACTGTCATATGGCTTATATGTTTTATCTACGATGGTATTTTTGAATGGTTGATTATAGATCACAGTTTCTCCTCCTTGAGAGGGAGACGAAACATAGAGGTTCCAGGCAAGCTGGGTAGACACATCTCCGATAACTAGGTTTCCTTTCGCAAAAGTGGGTGCATAGTCTATATGCAAGTCAGAACCACCGGAGATAATGCGAACGATACCGGCAAAATAGGGACCTAATCCCGGCTCTTCTGCGACTGAAATGTTGAAATCTGTATCATGATCGATACATCGTATAAACCGATCGACTGGATCAAAAGCCTGATTGATGATTTGAGTACGTTCTTTCTCAGCTGCGCTGACTTGAGCAAAGTACTCTTCTTTGGGGCGGTTACGATAATGAGCTAACGGATTTCCTAGGTAAAAACCCGGTCTCCCGAATTCATAAGGTTTTGCTTTCATACTCAGTATTGCAGTTGAAAGCTGTTCAGATTCCTCTGTCGTTGCAAAATTATTTATCACTGCTGCTGGAATCTTGTTATCTATGAGTGCTTGCAAGCTTTCTGATGATAATTTGATAAGTTCGTTTGATACCCACCTTGACAACATGATAGCCAATTCCTAGTTTATTTTTTTATATTAGGAAAATTGATCATATAACACTGGTTGTATAATAATGCAACACTTGACCATGTTCAGGAGCGCGATAATGACAATATCTCTGAGAGGTCACCACCTTCTTTGTATTCTTACCTACGCCGGCAACGGATATTCCCCTAGTTTTATTGAAAACTACAACAAAATTATTCCCCGAATTCGGGACGAAGACATCCTGATTGTGGCGGGGCCAGATGATATATGTATGCCTTTACTTGGAGAGGATGCCCCTCATTGTTTAGGAGAAAGTGTCATTATTCGGGATAGCCATGCTTTAGAAGCTGTTAGCACTCTTATGGGTTGGCCTGTCGAAATAGGTCATATATTAAGACTTGATTCAGCCTATTTTAGACAGGCTCGATGGGCTTTCAGACGTGGGATTGTAAGGGCCGCCTGTGTAGGTTGTGAGTGGGAGCAACTTTGTACTCGAATTGCTGTTGATGATTATGCCTCAACGTTCCTAAAAGGAAGCGACGGGAAGAATTAAAGGCGAAGTGAACACAAAGCCATTTGAAATGTTACAAAGGCTGAACTGGGAGTGTGTAAGAACCCATTAAGACTAATGCGGATCTTTTGTAGTATCGACGAGGTATCTATATCTATTGAGGTGTTTGGAGTAAATCACCTAATTATTCACTTGTAGATTGTGGTTGCTTCACTACCTTTGCTTGATAATCACGTTTGACTATTTCCAGTGCGGCGAGTGCAATTTCAGGAGTGATTTCATTACACTCCAGCAAATAGATTAGATCAACAGCAAGTTGAACTTCAGGCGGTGCGTGTTCGACAGACATAAAACATTCCTCATCTGAGTCGTTAATCTGTGTTCTCTTTATATTCGATTGATTTTTCAATTCGTATCATAGACTGGCGGCAACGTGCTAGTCTTCCTGCTAAGGCAGCAATTTCTTTTTGTACTTTTTGCTGATTACTAAGTGTAGTTTGTTGATTCAATCTTAGTTCTCTATCCTTGATCATTGCGAGTAGACGGCGTTCATAATCCTGATGCTCAGCGAGTTTATGATACAGGTCAGTAGCTTGTTGTTTGTGCTCGAACTGATTCTCTTTTTTTCTCAGAGACTGGGTAGATAATTCACGCTTTAATGCTTCTATTTGGCTCGTTAAACGTTCAGCCAGAAATGCGACTTGTTCTGTCTGGTTATCCTGAACACACTTTTTGAGTTGTTCCATGTTGTGCTTTACTTCTTGGAGATAGTCACGGAGCTTATCACTATGTCGGTTAAATAAAGCCTGATCAAACCGGGCAGTGGAAAATGGTGTGTTTGCTAGTGGAGCGATCTCTTTTGCCAGTATACCAACTTGTTTTTCGAGCAAATTTAATAAATTTCGTGTACTCATTTATACCCTAAAGTGGTTATGTGTTGTGAAGCAGAATTGATTTTGAACGACAAAAAATAGGCTAATGAATGTTCATTGGTTGCTTTTTTCTATCAGTTTGCATAGATTTTAGCACCTTCGTGTTCTACTCACTGGCACCGATTATGACCGCAAACGCGCAGCAACTGCAATTTATTAAAGACAGCATAGAAACTATTCCCGATTACCCGAAAGCAGGGGTTCTTTTTCGTGATATTACAACCTTATTGGATAACCCTCCAGCCTATCAGGCAACAATTGATCTTCTGGTAGAGCGATATCAAGGCAAGGGCATAACAAAAATTGTTGGTACTGAAGCTCGTGGTTTTCTATTCGGGGCCCCTGTTGCGTTGCGTCTCGGTGTTGGTTTTGTTCCAGTGCGTAAAGCAGGTAAATTACCTCGTGAAACATTGAGTGAAACTTACGATCTGGAGTATGGCACCGATACACTGGAAATGCATAAGGATAGTATAATAGAGAACGATAAGGTGCTGGTTATTGATGATTTGTTAGCAACCGGTGGTACTGTTGAGGCAACCGCCCACTTAATTCGTCGTTTAGGTGGTGAAGTTTTTGAAGCGGCCTTTGTTATTGGTTTGCTTGATTTGGGGGGCGTTGAGCGTCTGCAAAGACAAGGTGTGAGTAGCTTTACCTTGCTTGAATTCCCAGGTCATTAATCTGCTTATTTTCGCATTACTGACATATCGGCCTCGCTGTCTATGGCGGGGCTGTGTTAGCATGGTGCCCAATTATATTCAATTTCCCCGGTATCAATGAGCTATCAGGTACTTGCCCGTAAGTGGCGCCCACAAATATTCTCTAATGTGATTGGTCAGGAACATGTTCTGACTGCGTTAGCTAATGGTCTTGCCCATGGCCGGCTTCATCATGCTTATTTGTTTTCTGGCACCAGAGGAGTTGGAAAAACAACGATTGCCCGCTTGTTTGCCAAGGGGTTGAATTGTGAAACAGGTATTACTGATAAGCCTTGTGGTAAATGTGCTAATTGTCTTGAAATCGAGCAAGGACGGTTTGTCGATCTGATTGAGATTGATGCTGCTTCTCGTACCAAAGTTGAAGATACGCGTGAACTGTTGGATAACGTGCAATATGCTCCAACTCGAGGGCGTTTTAAAGTCTATCTGATTGATGAAGTGCATATGCTTTCTCGGCACAGCTTCAATGCATTATTGAAGACGTTGGAAGAGCCGCCTGAGCACGTGAAATTTTTACTGGCAACGACTGATCCACAAAAATTGCCAGTGACCATTCTTTCTCGTTGTTTACAGTTCCATCTCAAAGCGCTGGATGTCGCTCAAATAAGCGATCAGCTTGAGCATATTCTTAAAGCTGAACATCTAGAGAGTGACAGTCGTGCTCGTCAGCTTTTGGCTCGTGCTGCTGATGGCAGTATGCGTGATGCCTTAAGCCTGACAGATCAGGCTATTGCTATGGGACAAGGACAGGTGACGGCTGAAATAGTCAGCCGGATGTTGGGAACGTTGGATGATGAACAGTCTCTATCAATAATTGAAGCATTGGTCCGAGCTGACGGTCAACAGGTTATGGCATTGGTGGAGCAAGTTGGTTTACGGGGTTCTGACTGGGAAAATTTGTTGGTGGATATTCTTTCATTGCTGCATCGTATTGCAATGATCCAATTATTACCTTCGCAATCAGAGATCGCCCCTTCTTCAATTGACGGTCGTTTGCGGCTATTAGCAAAGGCTATCTCACCGGAAGATTTGCAACTTTATTATCAAACTTTACTGATTGGTCGTAGAGATCTGGCATATGCACCAGAACGCAGAATGGGCGTTGAAATGGCTTTGCTCAGGGCTTTGGCATTTCATCCAAAAACAGTCATAGAAGAGGTTTCTGTACCGATGGTACAACCCGCGGTTATGCCATCCACCACAGCACAGCTGCAACATGACCACCAGAAGAGCATTCCTTCTACTAATCATGTTAGTGAATTGGTACAGATGGATAAAACTTCCCAGACAGAGCCTCAGATACCTCAGGCACTTGTATCAAGCCCGACCGCGCAACTACTAAAAGCAAGGAATGCGTTATCTCGGCAACAAGAGCAAACGCCACCAAAAAAGTCTGAACTGGCTACGTCTATTAAGACAAGGTCGGCGCCCTCGGCACTGGAACGGATTGCCGCAGTGTCTGGGCAACAACTTCAATCATCGGTAGTCAAAACTCAGGAAAACAAGCCTGAGAAAAAAGAAGCTTACCGTTGGCGTGCTAAGAATGTTGAGAAAAAACCAGAAACTTATGTGGCTACGCCAAAGGCTTTAAGAACAGCGTTGGAACATGAGAAAACACCAGAGCTGGCAGAGAAATTAGCGGAAGAATCCAAACAAAGAGATGCATGGGCAGCAGAAGTTGATAAACTTAAAATTCCTAAGCTGGTGCAACAATTAGCATTAAATGCGTTCAAAGAGCAGGTTAGTGGTAATCAGATCTGTTTACACTTGCGTTCGAGCCAGCGTCACCTTAATTCCGCTTTTGCACAAAAGTCATTAACGGAAGCATTAAGCGAGTTGTATGGTGTAACGATTGAATTCAGCATTATTGAAGATGATAATCCGGCGGAGAAAACCCCGTTGGAGTGGCGACAAGCCATTTATGAAGAGAAGTTGGCACAAGCTCGCCAATCAATTATTGCGGATAAAACTATTCAGACATTAAGGCAAGTATTTGATGCTGAATTGGATGAAGAGAGTATCCGGCCGGTCTAACCGCTGCAATCTGTACCTGTTGTACGATGTAGCCATAGCGAAGAGAGAAAACTATGTTTGGTAAAGGTGGTTTGGGCAATTTGATGAAACAGGCCCAGCAAATGCAGGACAAAATGCAGAAAATGCAGGAAGAGATTGCCAATTTGGAAGTGACTGGTGAATCTGGTGCAGGTTTGGTTAAAGTGACCATTAACGGCGCTCATAATTGCCGTCGTGTTGAAATCGATCCAAGCCTGATGGAAGACGACAAAGAGATGTTAGAAGATCTCATTGCTGCGGCATTCAATGACGCAGCTCGTCGCATCGAAGAAACTCAGAAAGAGAAAATGGCAAGCGTTTCTAGCGGAATGCAACTGCCACCAGGTTTTAAGATGCCATTCTGATGCAAACTAGTCCTCTCCTTGAATCCTTGATGGAAGCATTGCGCTGTTTGCCAGGGGTTGGTCCTAAATCTGCGCAGCGGATGGCTTTTCATTTGCTACAGCGTGATCGCAGTGGTGGAATGCGTTTGGCTCAGGCATTAACAAGAGCAATGTCGGAAATTGGACACTGTAAATATTGCCGAACCTTTACTGAGCAGGAGCAATGTACTATTTGTGCCAACTCACGCCGTCAGCAAAATGGTCAAATTTGTGTGGTTGAAAGCCCAGCGGATATTCATGCCATTGAGCAAACTGGTCAGTTTGCGGGGCGCTACTTTGTGTTGATGGGGCACCTATCTCCGTTGGATGGTATTGGTCCGATGGATATTGGGTTGGATCGCCTTGAGGAACGTCTCTCCACTGAAGTGATTTCAGAGGTCATTCTGGCGACCAATCCGACAGTAGAAGGAGAGGCAACTGCTAATTATATTGCAGAGATGTGCGCTCAGTACGGGGTAACTGCAAGCCGTATCGCTCATGGTGTACCGGTTGGTGGTGAACTCGAAATGGTAGATGGCACAACTTTGTCGCATTCACTTGCTGGGCGGCAGAAGATTACTTATTAATTTTCTGCCAATGCCTTATGGTTTTGTCTGACTGGAAAAATATTGTTGCGTAGCCTGTTATAGATCAAACCGTGAAGATTTTGAGACGCTGCATTTATGCAGCGTATGGCTATAATTTATTTAAATATTTAACTTATTCACCCTATTTTACATTCTTTTGAATAACCTAACTTGAAATTCAGTTTATTTATCCCCATTTGAACTTCATCGTCTGATTTTATCTGTCTGAACTGGATTTAGATTGAGGTAACAAATGAGTATGAAAGGTCAGGAAACCCGTGGATTTCAGTCTGAAGTAAAGCAACTTCTGCAATTAATGATCCATTCACTCTATTCTAATAAAGAGATTTTTCTTCGTGAGCTAATCTCAAACGCTTCCGATGCTGCTGACAAATTACGTTTCCGCGCATTATCTGCCCCAGATCTTTATGAAAATGATGGTGAATTGCGTGTTCGCCTCTCTTTTGATAAAGAAAAGAGAATTATTACGATTAGTGATAATGGCATTGGTATGACCCGCGATGAAGTAATTGATAATCTTGGGACTATCGCTAAATCAGGAACAAAAGCTTTCCTGGAGTCTATTGGGTCCGATCAGGCGAAAGACAGCCAGCTAATTGGTCAATTTGGTGTTGGTTTTTACTCTGCATTTATTGTGTCGGATAAAGTCACTGTACGTACTCGTGCTGCTGGTGCTTCAACCGATCAAGGGGTATTCTGGGAATCGGTTGGTGAAGGCGATTACACTATCGCTGATATTGAAAAAGAAACTCGTGGTACAGAGATCACTCTTCATTTACGTGAAGGGGAAGATGAATTCCTGAATGACTGGCGTTTGCGTTCTGTTATCAGCAAATATTCTGACCATATCGCTCTTCCAGTTGAAATTGAAACTAAAAATAAGAGTGAAGAAGAAGGCGAAGAAGATACAGTAACTTGGGAAAAGATTAATAAAGCCCAAGCCTTGTGGACTCGTGGTAAGTCTGAAATTACAGATGAAGAATACAAAGAGTTCTACAAACATATCTCTCATGATTTTACTGATCCGATGATCTGGAGCCATAATCGTGTAGAAGGTAAACAGGAATATACCAGCATGCTCTATATTCCATCTCAGGCTCCGTGGGATATGTGGAACCGTGAGCATAAACACGGATTGAAACTGTATGTCCAACGCGTGTTTATTATGGATGATGCAGAACAGTTCATGCCAAACTATTTGCGCTTTGTTCGTGGTCTGATTGATTCCAATGATTTGCCGCTGAATGTTTCCCGTGAAATTCTGCAAGACAATTCTATTACCCGTAATTTGCGTAATGCACTGACCAAACGTGCATTACAGATGTTGGATAAATTGTCAAAAGATGATGCAGAAAAATACCAGCAATTCTGGCAACAGTTCGGTTTGGTGATGAAAGAAGGTCCGGCAGAAGATAATACTAACAAAGAAGTTATTGCTAAATTGTTACGTTTTGCTTCTACCCATAATGACAGTTCTGCACAGACAGTTTCTCTGGAAGAATATGTTAGTAGGATGACGGAAGGTCAGGATAAAATCTACTACATCACTGCGGATAGTTATGCTGCGGCGAAAAACAGCCCTCATTTGGAACTGTTCCGTAAGAAAGGTATCGAAGTTCTGCTACTGTCAGATCGCATAGATGAATGGATGATGAGCTATCTTACTGAGTTTGATAGTAAAAAATTCCAGTCAGTCAGTAAGGCTGATGAATCTTTGAATAAACTGGCAGATGAAAACAAAGCTGAGCAGGAAGAAGCTGAAAAGCAACTAGAGCCATTTGTTGAACGTGTGAAAACATTGCTTGGCGATCGGATAAAAGAGGTCAAACTGACTTACCGTCTAACTGATACTCCGGCAATTGTGACAACAAACGCGGATGAAATGAGTACACAGATGGCGAAATTGTTTGCGGCGGCTGGTCAGCAGGTACCGGAAGTTAAATACAATTTTGAACTGAATCCTGATCATCAATTAGTAAAACTGGCGGCTGATATTAGTGATGAAACACAATTTGCTGATTGGGTCGAACTACTGTTCGATCAGGCATTATTTGCTGAGCGCGGCACATTGGAAGATCCAAATCAGTTTATCCGTCGTATGAATCAGCTATTACTATCTGAAAAAGCTTGATTTAGTTATATCCTGGTAACGATTGTAAACCACGCCTCTGGTAGTGAAATGGGGCGTGGTTTATTTTTTGCAGAAAAATATCACGAAATCGTTTACCTGTTTCCTTGAGCGAACCCCACTCCAAATGGTATGGTGATTCGTTTTCTTAAAATATAAAAACTAATTAGCAAGGGGATTTACGCAATGCGTATTATTTTGCTGGGCGCTCCGGGCGCCGGTAAAGGGACTCAGGCGCAATTTATCATGGAGAAATATGGGATCTCTCAAATTTCTACCGGTGATATGTTGCGTACTGCAGTTAAGGCTGGCACAGAATTGGGTTTACAAGCAAAAGAGCTGATGGATAATGGCAAGCTGGTTACCGATGAACTCGTCATTGCTTTGGTAAAAGAGCGCATCAAACAAGATGATTGCCGCAATGGATTCTTGTTGGATGGGTTCCCTCGAACTATTCCTCAGGCTGATGCAATGAAAGAAGCCGGTATTAATGTTGATTATGTTCTGGAATTCGATGTACCTGATGAGCTGATTATTGAACGTATCATTGGACGCCGTGTACATGCATTATCTGGGCGTGTTTATCATATCAAGTTTAATCCACCTGCAATGGAAAACAAAGATGATGTTACTGGTGAAGAACTGACTATCCGTAAAGATGATCACGAAGATATCGTGCGTAAACGTTTAGTTGAATATCATCAGCAGACTGCACCTTTGGTATCCTACTATCAGAAAGAAGCTGAGATAGGCAACACTGAATACTTCAAAATTGATGGTACTCGAAAGGTGTCTGAAGTTAGCGAAGAATTAACCAAAATTCTGATTAATCAAGCTGAGTGATTCTTAAAAGGCGGCTTTAAGCTGCCTTAATCTTATATTATTTCTTTACTATTTCAGCTGATTTTTATTTATTGTTCTCATGGATAAACACGATTTTCATCTGTATTTTATTATGTTAGGGTTCTCATCAGTGAAAACAATCGGAAGTCGGCATAATGAGCAAAAGTGATAAGTATGGCGTTTTATTAGTTAATCTTGGCACTCCTGATCAGCCGACAACTGCGGCTATAAAGCGTTACTTAGCCGAGTTTCTTAGTGATAAAAGAGTTGTAGATGTTTCCAAACTAATTTGGAAACCAATATTACATGGTGTTATTTTGCCTTTACGCTCCTCACGTGTGGCGAAGTTATATCAGAAAATCTGGACTGATAAAGGTTCTCCTCTGTTGGTATATAGCCGTCGTCAGCAGAAATTATTGGCAGAAAAATTAGTAGACACTCCTATTGAACTAGGAATGAGTTATGGCTCTCCATCTATTGAACAGGCGATTGACAATCTACTCAGGCAGAATGTTGAACAATTGATTGTTTTACCACTTTATCCCCAGTATTCTAGTTCCACATCTGCGGCTGTATTTGATGGTATTAGTCTAGCATTACAGAAATACCGCACTATTCCTGGAGTTCACTTTATTCGCAGTTATGCCGATCATCCGGCTTATATTTCTGCACTGAAGGAGACAATTGAGAAGAGTTTTTACGAGTATGGTCAACCGGATAGATTATTGCTTTCCTATCATAGTATTCCTCAACGTTTTGTTGATACTGGTGATATTTATGCGGAGCAATGTGAGTTAACAACACGATTGCTAAAGCAAACTATTAATTATCCAGCAGAGCAAGTCATGATGGTTTATCAATCTCGTTTTGGTCGAGAACCGTGGTTGATGCCATTCATGGATCAGACTATGAAATCCCTGCCTGATCAGGGAATAAAACATATTCAGGTACTTTGTCCTGGTTTTTCATCTGATTGCCTAGAGACTCTTGAAGAGATAAAGCAGCAGAATCAGGAGATATTTCTTAATGCTGGTGGAGAGAAATTTGAATATATTCCGGCGCTTAACGACAATAGTCGTCATATTTTGTTGCTTGAGGCGTTAGTGAACAGGTTTGTCAGAGGTAGAGTTGAGTAGTAATGGAATTAATCTATCATTAGGGTTAATTGATTCTTTAATGGTATATTCCTACACAAGTGCCTATCTATCTGAACTGCCATACTTGGTTTTTTAGGATAAATGCAATTAACCATAGGGTTCAGTGGGATGATGTTTTGTAGAGTAATTAGTAACAGTCATATTTGAATTTGGATATAAATAATGATTAACAAACCGGTTAAAAGCACTAACTTCAATGAAGAATACTTTAATTATTACAATTCAAAACAAGACGATGAAATCGATTTGTTTGAGTTATTTTCTGTTTTATTTCAATCAAAGTTATTGATTATTGCTGTTACTATCGTTTTTGCTGTTATTGGTTTTACTGTAGCATCTTTAATGCCTCAAAAATGGACTAGTTCAGCTTCAGTTATTCAACCTCAACTTGAAGAAATACAGCCACTTAAAAATCTCCTGACTACGTTAGAGGTTTTAAGTTTACAACCATCGGTAACTTCATCGTCGTTGTATCATAATTTTTTGAATAATTTTAATTCACGGGTTTTACAGGAAGAATATCTGATTAATACGGAGTATTTTAAAAATCTGGTAGCTAAATCAGATGATCATTCACCACTTGCAAAAAGAAAACTTATTGAAAAAATTTTAAATGATAATATTTCATCTTCTTCAAAAGTGGAAAAAGATGATGACAATGGTGAGGTTAAACTGGTTTTCAGTGCAGAGACAGCTGAAGATGCATATAACTTGCTAAATGGTTACATTAACTATGCATCGTCTGTTGTTCGTGACCAAGTGAAAAACGAATTGGGTGATATGGTTAAACAGAAGATTGCTTACTCTGATGGTTTATACCAAGTTGATTTAAACCGCGTGAGTAATATACAGAAAGCTAATGTTGAGCGACTGAAACATGCATTGTCCATTGCTAATTCAGCGGGAATTAAAAAACCTATTTCTAGTGAAGGAGCAATGATCAAAGACGATCCAGATTACTCTATTGCTTTAGGCTCTGATGCATTACAGCGTAAGTTAAAAATTACGGAAGAAATTAAAGATCCAGCCTCAATTGATGCTGATTTACGTAACCGTATGTTCTATATAAATGAACTTAAATCACTTAAAATAGATAAAGTTGACTTCCAACCGTTCAGATATATGCAGGCTCCTTATGAACCAACGGCGAAAGATTCGCCTAAGCGCCTGCTTATTTTGGTAGGCAGTGCTTTTATCGGCCTGATACTGTCTGTAATTTTCGTTATGATTCGTCACATGGTGCGTAGTCGTCAACAAGCGGCTTAATGTTCTCTGGCAGCAAGTGTCATTGTGTCATTTGCTGCTTGTCTGTTTTTAGTGTGTTAGTATGCTGCATCTTTATGTCTCTATAGCATCAATCAAATATGAAATTCCCTGGTAAACGTAAATCAAAACACTATTTTCCTGTCAGCCTGCGTGATCCCTTACTCCAGCCAATTAAAGACATGATGGATAGTGAGAATAATCGGGCTTATATCGTTGGTATCGATCAGATATTAGTGGATATTGAAGCGAAAGTAGACGAAGGTTTTATCCGGCGTTATAACCTTAGCCAGGGACACTCATTAGTTATTGAAGATGATGTAGCTGAAACCTTGTATAAAGAACTTACTGATAATAATCTTATTAGCCACGAATTTGCTGGTGGTACTATCGGTAATACCCTCCATAATTACTCAGTTCTTGCCGATGATCGCTCCGTTTTACTGGGAGCTATGTGTAACAATATTCAGATTGGCAGCTATGCTTATCGCTATTTGTGTAATACCTCTAGCCGTACTGATCTAAATTACTTGCAAGGTGTGGATGGAGCAATTGGCCGCTGTTTTACTTTGGTAACAGAAAATGGTGAACGGACTTTTGCCATCAGTCCCGGACAAATGAATCAAATTAAGCCTGAGAGTATTCCCGAACAGATTATTGCTGAAGCTTCAGCATTAGTATTAACCGCTTATTTGGTTCGTTGCAAACCAGGAGAGCCAATGCCTGAAGCAACAATGAAAGCTATTGAATATGCGAAAAAGCATAGTGTTCCTGTCGTTCTGACTTTGGGGACAAAGTATGTTATTGCTGATGATCCACAATGGTGGCGTGATTTCTTGGCTGAGAATATTTCTGTTCTCGCAATGAATGAAGATGAAGCATATGAGCTTACTGGTTTCAGTGATCCGTTATTGGCTTCAGATATGGCACTAAATTGGGTAGATTTAGTTTTGTGTACTGCTGGCCCGGCTGGATTATATATGGCGGGTTATACCGAAGAAGATTATAAGCGCCAGACAACTCATCCATTGTTACCGGGGGCTATTGCTGAATTTAACCGTTATGAATTTAGCCGTGCTATGCGTAAATCTGATTGCCAGACGCCTATGAAGGTTTATTCTCATATTGAACCTTATATGGGTGGACCAGAAAAAATTATGAATACCAATGGTGCAGGTGATGGTGCTTTATCTGCTTTACTGCATGATATAACGGCTAACAACTATCACAGAATGAATGTGCCGAATTCCAGTAAGCATGCTCGTATTTACCTGACATATTCATCCCTTGCTCAGGTTTGTAAATATTCAAACAGAGTTAGCTATCAGGTATTGAGTCAGCATTCCCCACGATTAAGCCGTGGTTTGCCGGAAAAAGAAGATAGCCTGGAAGAATCTTACTGGGAAAGATAATTATTTAATAACATTAGTGAAATCCGCCGTAAACCCTGGCCCTATATCCGATAGGGTGGGGAACAGTCACAATGAATAAACCTATGGTGACAGTGATCCAAGAACCTACCCATATTACTGTGAGTGAGGCTTATCAGTAATCTGACGTGTTTGGAAGATGTGCGATTTGACTTATGCAGATATCTTCGATCATTTTAAAGTATCTTACAAGCGAATCCGTTGACACGAGTACCTCGGTAGATTTACACCGAGGTTTTTAAGCAGGTTTATTTGTGAACACAGGATGCGTTTACTTTTAGGGGCTGCCCAGCACAAGAAGGGGCTATCAATGTTCCAGCTGAAGAACTTGAGTGGCGTTTGTCAGAACTGCATAAAGAGCAAGAGGTTGTAGCTTATTGTCGTGGGTCATATTGTGTACTTTCCCTTAATGCGATGAAGATACTGCGATCAAAGGGGTTTCTTGCGCGGCGTTTGGAAGAGGGATTTCCAGCTTGGAAAGCAGCTGGGTTCGAGATACAGAATGACGGATAGGTAGATTCTTCGCGTTTACCTGCCTGTCATAGTACTGAATCCTGATGCACAGGATTCAGTGATTGGAAAGGTTAGTTTAGTGTTTCATTTTTTTAGGTAAAACAATGCTCCAAGCGCGGCTAGTAAATAAGCGCCACCGACAGTACCAAATTCCCAAGTACATGCTCGTGCCGGAATTTCCAGAGGATCTGGTTTCCAATTAAAGGTAAATTCAATATTCCTACAATGACAACTGTCGGAAATTAGCATGTGTACCTCCTCAGCTTTCGTGTCTTAACATTGAAACGATCAGGCCAAATATCGCATTGTCTGTTGTTAATAAGCCGCTTTAGTATTGCCGGATATACATTGAAACGCGAGTTGATGCTGTATATCGATGTTAAGTAGGAAAGAGGTTGGATATTAATCAGACAATATTGATTGTCTTTGCTGTTGTCTGAATTTGCCTTTTCTAGTGGCAGACGGAGAATTTTTTAGGTCATGTAAATGACACCCATGACGGTTTTTTTTGATAAATAAAGAGGTGGTTTTTTTAAATACAGATATCTAATCCAATAATAGTAAATTATTGTATTAACTTATTGATTTTAATGAATTAATTTTTGTTGTTGGGTTTTTAAATATCGCGTTATAACGCAAAAATTAGATATAACAATTCGCCAATAAATAACCTTTCTGAAATTAGT
The DNA here is from genome assembly GCF_001280945.1 of Photorhabdus heterorhabditis. Classification (NCBI taxonomy): domain Bacteria; kingdom Pseudomonadati; phylum Pseudomonadota; class Gammaproteobacteria; order Enterobacterales; family Morganellaceae; genus Photorhabdus; species Photorhabdus heterorhabditis. Next base: position 13,996 of record NZ_LJCS01000017.1, read on the forward strand.
CATTATTTATTCAACATATTATAAAAAACGTAACAACATAATTAAAACTATGTTCGCGTGAACATAATTTTTTTAATAAATAATACCAGTTGTTAATAATTGATATTTAAATATACCGAAAATTGATTATATTCCTATGTTATCACTCATGTGATCTGCAATATAAACGAAAAATAGAGGAAATAATGATGACCGCAACTACAGAGCAAAGAACTATTGACTATCCAATATTCATCAACCTAAATAACCATGGTCTGCGACTATTTCCCGAGTAATTGAATAACAAATCCGTATCGACAGACCGTCTTTCGCGGTGCGAAGGGCTTTCTTCAAAAACAGACAAAGGATCACTGCAATGGCTTTTATATCTAAAGATTTTACGAAGTTGCTTAATACCCTGATCGATCGACAGATCAAAGCAGCAGGTCGTCAGACCGAATGGTTCAACATGAGCCCTGACGAGCGTGCCGACTATATCAGGCAGGTAAACGAACGGCTGCAAGAAATGCAGCAGAGTACCCTGAGTGTGCTGGCTGCCCAGCATTTTCAGATGCAGGACAACCCCGTTTCTGTCGGCGACCAGTTGCAGACGCTACAGCAAAGACGGCAGCAGATGATCAATGTGCTCGATACGCCGGCGATCAACACTTACAAGCAGCAATTAGACCGTGACATCCTGTTGTACAGCCGCCAGCAGACGGCCATGACGCACTTTGACAGCACTTGGGATAGGGCTTTAGCCATCCTCAGTCCCGGTGGTACCAAGACCCTGAATGCGGTGACCTTGAGGGAGGATGCGGCGGGCAAGCAGGCCAAACTGGATACCAAGATCAAGCATCTGGAACAGCAACTGACCACACAGGTGGCTGTTTCCACGTTCGGCCAAAAATATGTGACGCTATTTTCCGAATTGCAGGCTTACAGGGACGTCAATACCCGCTACAACGCCTTGCTCAAGGTACCTCCTACGGAAGAAGCTACGGCCCTCGCCGCGCTGACCAAGGTGCCCCAAGCCTCCGATGATCTGCCGGTAAATATTTCACTACTGATGATGGAGGAACGTCCTGGCTACATCCGCATGAACGTCGCGCTGGTCAATGTCAGCACTGATGGTCGCTTCAAGGACTTCTTCCTAGAGAATGGTAGGCTGGTCGTGCCGACGGACGGTGTACTTAACTTTTCCTTCGGTACCGCAGCCCGCTCTCTGGCCTGGCAACAACAATACCGGCTCAAAAGTGAGCCGCCATCTTTCCGCTCGCCGACCTATACGCCAATTCGCTCAGTGCTGGTCAAAACTACATTCGTCGAGAAGTACTTTGCCAACTACCTGGTTTCGGAAAGCACTTTGCGCGAAGGCTTCAAAGCGCAGTTGCTGGGTAATGGCCGCAAGATGTTGTTGACCAATGTTGATCGTAAGGTGCCGAACCAGATTGGGATTCAGGTGTCTGGTCAGGCTCTGAATAACACTATCACCCGTGAGGTACCATTGCCAGGCGTCTTGAGTGACCTGATCAACCAGAATGCTGATATCTCCAGCTTCCAGACTATCGGTCTGGAGGGGTTTCGCCAGAACAGTTACCACCCGGACCGTGACGGGCTTTTCGTCAATATCCATGAGCTGGAACGCTCGGTTGGTTTTGCCAGTCGCCAATACTTGTTGGAAATGCCACAGGGCAAAACTCCGAACAAAACTTACCTGTCCGCAACACCCTTTGTGGTGATGAGCGTTGATGGCGACAAGGTTAGCAGCAGTCATTTGAGTAAGGCACAGACCGCCGAATTGTATCAATACAATGCCGCATTTTTCGAGAAGCTGGATCGATTGCGAGACGATGGTGAGAAGGCCAGTCGTTTGTTTAACAGCAGCGAACGTACAGCGTTCGAGCAGCAACTGGTGCGTTTGCTAGAACGCAATCACATCACCCCCGCAGGGGTGTTGGAGTCGGAGTACACCTATGACAGAATGCGTGATATCAAGGGCAATAATCTGAACAAGGTGCTGTGGGAACAGGCATTTGCCGCTTCGGTCTGGCATAGTACTGATAATGATCCGCTGCTATTCGGGTTGGCGGAGAACCTAGTGAAAAATCCAGCTGTAGTCAAGGTCCTGCAAAGTGGCTATGTGCAAAGTGATATTGCCCAGACCAAGAATTTGTTGGCACCGTTGTATGAACAGTGGCGCATTCAGGCTGTCGAAGCGGAAACCCAGCGGGTTGCTAGCGCCAATGCAGCACAGCATCCAAACAACCCCAAAATACAGGTTTTCGATCAAGTTGCGGTTGAGCGCTTGCTGGATGGCAAGTTGCTCACCTTGCTGTTGGCCGGTCCTAATGGCCTTGAGAGCGACGATGTGCAACTGCGTCCGGTAGTTGAGGCGGCGCTGTTGAGTAATGAAGGCAGGAGCTTGCGCAAACAGGTATTGTTCCATGTTTTACGTCCGGTAGCCGATAGCCTTTCCAAAGCCGCAGTCCCGGTCAATCCCCACGCCGCGCTAGGTGACAACAAGGTTATGATCAATAACCGTTTGAATCAGCCTGACCCGTATCTGCTCCTCAATACTAGCTCTGAGGAGCTGGCGTATCACGATGGTCCGTACCTGATCAAGGATGATAAATATCGCAGCTACAACCAGTTCCGTCCGGACCTTAATAATGACGCCACACGTTACATGAATGACCTGGACATCCCGTTCGTGGGGGGAATTTCCGGGACCACTCAGACTGTCAGCAATGCCTTGCCGGAATTGTTCGGTAGCGCGTTGAGCGTCAAGCAGTACTGGCAGTTCCAGATAGCCAATGCGGCCTTCATGATCCGTAACGGCTATCATTCGTTCTTCGAAACCTTCTACGTTGCTGCGCGTTACGAACCGGAGGGTGCAGGTAGTATCGGTAAGGACATATTGCAGATGTTCGACGAGTACCGCGTTGAAGGCAGCAAGATGGTGTTGCAGGGTGAATTGTATAACGGAGTAATGGCGCGAGTCTTGCCGATCATCAATCAGGGTTTGCCGGTGGCTGATGAGTTTCATCCACCTCGTTTTACCCGCATTGGCCCAATGCCGGCGCTGTTGGGGCAGGCGGCGAAGGATCTCGAACTTAGGGCCGGATTGGCGTCTGTAGGTGATGGATTTGAGTCCCGCCAAGGCAGTGCCGATATCCATCGGTTTGCCACCGATCCTATACAGTTCGCTAAAACCCATACCATCAGTGCTGAGGCGCTGGTCAAGTCGGGCCGCCTGCCGGCAGAGGGTAATGCCCAGTTGGTGAAGGTCACGCCTAACTTGTATGAGCTTGAATACACCGGGCAAAGAACTAGTGACATATCGACAAACAGCGTGGCGGCGTACTTCCTTGGCTATAACGGTTCGAATCAGGCCAATGCAGCGCCCGCCTATGTGGACATTCCTAAGCAGGCGGCACTGCGCAACTACCTCTTCACCAGTACGTTGTCAGGTGGTTCGCTGGTGGTGACCAATCTTGACGACAAGACCTACCGGGTTTACCACGATGGCCGGGTCAACAGCTCGCTGCTGTACGACAACGTGGAGATGGCGGTCGACTATAAGGATTACCAAGTATCCGGTACCGCTGAGGGGCTTGCCGCGGCGTACATGCAGTACGTCAATGGTAAATGGCAACTGGTGTTCCAGCGTCAAGAATATCAACGAGATGGACAGATGATCTGGCCGAAGTTGCGCGGTGGTGGGGAGTCACTCTCGATCCAGGCCGCCGACAGTCAGGTGGGGCAGCGTAATCAGGGCAAGTTTGCTACCTACCGCGAGCAAGTTCACCAACAACTGAAGAAAGTCGCAACGCAGTTTGGCGTGTCGGTTGAAGGGGTTACCGACGGTGTCTACAAAGAGGGCGAGTTTTCTCCCGAACATCCAGCGATTGCTGCATGGACCCGGTTGCGCGAAGCAGTTCAAGCCAAGGTCTCAGCCGACATCGACCGGGTGGAGGGTAAACGCTACCAGCTCCAGGAAGCACGACGCACCTCAAGCGATACGGCCTTGATCGACCAGCAGATCAAGCAACTCAATCTTACGCAGGACTACTACAGGTCGCAGTACGATTCAGTATTGCGTGAAGCCGACTTTGTCGAAAAGGCTTGGCTCTGGCAACAGATCAAGGCCAAAGACGGCAGCGCTGCGGTGGTACGGATTGACGATACGGCCATTCAGGGCGGGAAGCGCATCAGTAGCGTGGGTGAGCGTTATGCGATCGCCGAGGCTTACCAGCGTGGTGTATTGGGTACTGAGTTTACCGATGGTTTACGTAACTTCCGTGAGATTAAGATCCCCGGGGTGGATGATAAAACGTCAGTCCTGGACATGAAGCTCCTGTTTCTTGAGGGACAACTCGCCACTAAGCAACGGGGCGCCTTGAGCGGTCGTATCACCAAAGCCAGCCAGGCCGAGTACATCGACAAGGTACTGCGGCAGACCGCAGTGTTCAGTGAAGACTTCCATGACGCCGGCAGTGTCTTCAATCGCCTGATACCACAGGACTTTTATCTGTTGCTGGTTGGTGATCGATTCAGTGGTCGCTGTTACCCTTTGGTTAGGGCTATGGCCGTGGCATTGGCTAGAGGCGGTGAGACCGGCATCAACAGCTTAGTGCAAAAGCTGTTCTTTGCTTCTGCTGACCCGCAGGCGGGCAGTTCCACGCTGCTCAAGAACAGCCTGATCAAACTGCACTCTAATGTCGAAGCCGTTCAGGCATCCACACAGTTGTTGGATCTGTTCAATTTGTCCGAAGTGGTGTCGCGGTTATCTGCAACGACCCACCCTTCGATGTTCGCGCTAAATACCCAGAATCACTCGATGATGGTCGGGATCACTGTCACAGCCGAAGGGCGTCGCTACTACTTCTATGACCCGAATGTCGGAATCTTTGCCTTCGACAACACGAATAATTTGTCTAGGGCGATGGAGAAGCACTTGGTGGGACGCAACTTGGCTGCGCATTACGGCTCGTTCGGCAGCAAGTCGAAGCCGACCTTCAACTTGGTTGAGATCAATACCGATAAGATGGCTGAGGTATCCGTGGGTAACGGCCTAAACGTGGCCGACCTGACCCGGTTCGAGGAACTGGCTAGTGTTATCGGGCAACGGCGCCAGGTCGAACAGGCGGTGAGTGCACAAGAGCGGGTTACGGAAGACTTGCGACTGAGCACGGTGCTGAAGACCTTTGATGCCGAGCAATGGGGCGCACGGTTTGAAGCCGCTAGCATCCGGCTGGCACAAGAGCACCAATTGGATAGCCACTGGCTACCGATCATTGCCACAACCGAAGAGCAGAGGGAAGGTCGCTACCGGGTCCAGTTTATTAACCGTGACCAACCTGAGCAGACCCGTTGGTTGATCACCGACGATAGCACCTTTGTCAAATTCCGTCGTTTCGTCGATGAACACATGAGTGTGCTGAACGAGCACTTTACCTTGGAGAATAGCCGGATACAGCCTCGCGGCGGGATTGGTGAGGTTGAGCCGGTGGATGGATTGAACGCCGGGTTTATGGTCCAGACGCTGATCCAGTGGTTTGCTGACAAGAACCGTCATGATGCTGCAAGCGGAGTAGCTTCGCCTGATCTAGCCACTGCACTCAAGGTCCACAGTTATCTTGGTCTGACCCAGATGGCCCACGGTGGTATCCAGGATGTGGCTAAGATCACTAAACTGGTAAGCACGGCGCTGCGCAGCGAAGTGATGGCTGGCGAAACCTCGCTCAAGGACTTTACCTTGAGCTTAGGCCACACTGTCAACGAAGGCGCCGGTGTGTTGTTTGGCTTCGCCATGGTCGGTCTGGATGCTTATGAATTGGCCCACGCCGAGAACGATGTGCAGAAGGGCGTGTTCGGTACCCAGCTGGCGTTCGACTCGGCTAGCTTAGTTACCGGCGTAGCAGGGGTGGGGGCCGGATTGGTCGGCGCCTCGACGGCTGCGGCAGTACTTGGTGGGGCCGGAGTGATCCTTGGCGGGCTTGCAGTGGGCTTTACGGCACTGGCGCAGGCTTTTGGTGCGGTCGCCGAGGATGCCAAAGCGGTGGGCCGTTACTTCTACGCGGTTGATCATGCCTACAGCAACAACGGCTATGATCATAAAGTCGAGAACGAGAGTAAGGTGCTGGTGCCCCTGCCTGGGGCGGTAGTCAAGCGCCTCGACCTGAAAAATGACCAGATAGTCTTCGACAGCCAGTACATCTACCGTACCCATTCCGGTTCTACCGGTTCGGGGGAAATCAATTACTTCTTCTGGATCGGCGACTTTCCGCGAATGGTCCATGACCGAGGTCAGGCGATCGAAGTGCGCAGCGGCATTGGTTACAAGGAGGCTTCCAAGACTCTTGAGTACGGCGATAGTGTAGTGATCCTGCCGGGCACGCCCAAGTCCTACATCAAATATGAATACATGTTGCTCCCCGGTGCTACCACACGCCACGACGCCGGCTTTGACGTGATCCGCAGGCTTGAAGAAGACAAGCGGTTCGACTACGACTTCTACATCTTTCCGGGTGAGCAGACGATCCGTAGGATTCATCATGAGTATGTCGATACTTCGATTGAGGTGGTGCTCGATAAGCGCGACCAGCAACTGGTGGTGCCTGAGCTACCCAAGGAGCTGCATGGCTACCTGCGTTACGAGCTCAAGGGTGCCGGGGGTAAGTACCAGATTGGCCTCAACGAAGGCACTCGAGTTAAGCTCACCAACGTTGTTGCCAGTGAGTGGATCATCGACCGCAGTCAGCTAGCCAGTGACAGCATCAGCGTGTCGCAGAACCAGCTGGTAGTCGGCGGGATTGTGGTAGAGCTTGACCCGGCCCAGAGCAGGCCGGTATCTGTGGTCAGTGGCAAGGGTGAGGTGCACGCAGTCGTTTTCTCTAACTCGAAGCTGACCGTTGATTTGGTAAGCATAAATGCGAACGAATGGCAGGGGCCAGGCCAGCAAATCGAACAGCACCTAAAAGAACTGAACAAGGCGCATCAGCTACACGGACAGTACGTAGTGGTCGAGAACTACCGCCACAATGGGCGAGATGTCGGTCGAGCGTTCTACGATGTGGTCAAGGACCGTATGTTGTTTACCGACACTGACCAGGAACAGGCCAGACATGCCCAACTGGGTGCGGTGATAGACGACTATGCCTATTTCTACGACGCCGATAACGTGGCGGTGTGGCGGGTATACATCACCACCGGACAGGTCGATGCACAGTTTGAACCATGGTTCAACCAGAATGACGGTGAGATCAGTCGGTTATGGCAGGAGGGAGAAACAGTCTACCTAGCGCGCCATTATCGGCTAAAGGAGAAGGATACGGCTGAGCTGGGCTATCAGATCCTCGGTGACCGAATGGAGTTGGTTAGCGCGGTGGGTGATGATGAACTGCTTCAGCTTTTGGCACGGACTGGCCAGCATGATGATGCGCTCGAGGTCATACACCAGGGTTATAAGAGCAATAGTACCTCGCGCAAGACTCCGACGTATTTTCTGGGCGCACGGCTGATCCAGTCAACCAGTGCGGAGCTGGTCACTGTGTTTGGCTTGGATGCGGCTCGCGTGCCGCATCGCTACTGGATACGTACCAGCGACGGGATGCTAATCAAACCAAATCTGGCACCACCGGCGGATCAGAACTGGCACTTCGAAGCGCACGAACAGATTTGCAGTGCCTGGAAGATCCCCGCCGACCTAGTGTTGGCGGGGAGCATGCCGCAGCTCGGAGGTTCCGGTAGCAAGGAAGTATTTTTCTTTTACAGCAAGAAGCAAAAGGTTCTGTTCCGCCAAGAAGGACCGGGGCAGGAGGTACTCGATGCTAACCAGCCGAGCGCATTACGGGTCACCACACCGGCCTTGGCTAACGTGATCAATGTGAACGGTCACCTGATTGTGATGACCGAGGATGGGCGTGTTGCCCGGCTTGATGCACTGGGACAGCTTAGCTACGCAGCGGTCAACGAGCATTGGCTCAAGGAACGTACCCACTGGTGGAAGGACTTGGCTGATGTTACCGGCTTCAGAGCCACTCTAGCGGTGTTCGGGGTCAAAGGCACCAATGACAACTTGCTGCCGGTGTGGTACCACAACGGCCAAGTGGTGGTGGCTTCGGCTCCCCTGCAAGACAAGCATCTACAGTTCTTGGGTTTCGAAGCGGACGGTTCCAACGCACGACTGTTCGAACCCGCCAGCGGTAAATTATATCGTCAGCCGCCTATGACTGCCGATGCGCTGGTTGCCGCGTTCGGTACCGACGCGGTGCTTGAAGCTTCGGCGCAGCTTCCCGCTGCCAGTGAACTGACACCTGAACTGCACCTCAAGGCGGCGGAGCAAGTTGATGCCGGGCTGCGCTTGACCACCGTCAAGGGTGAGATCCTGTTGCGAATCAATGACGACAAATTGCGGTTGGTGTCCGTTGATAAAGGCTGGCAGCAGGACAACCTCGCTCGTCTGCCGCAGGCACTTGCTGAGGTTGCCGCTCAGCGGCAAGCCAAAGACGTGCTGATTTTGCAAGGTGATGACGATGACATAGAAGGCTGGTTCGATGTTGGTAGTGGTCAGGTGTTCTTACGCGGTGGCATCCCTGCTGCGGACAACCTGCGTTTCGTCGGAATTGCTGCCGGGAAGAAGGGTGCGTACGTGTATAGCCCAGGGGATCAGACGCTATACCGGGTTAAAAATGGCTATCAGCAGAAGCTGAACCGTTACTCCGGCGTCGAGCGCATTGATTCGTCGCTATTGTTTCAGGGCGGGGGCGCGGATGATCGTTGTGACGAGCTGAACCCACCGCCGATCGACGGTGTCGATAGCGTGGTGCTGCATGGCGGTGCTGATAGCGATACCTATCGCCTCAGTCAACCAATGTGGTCGCATTACCGCACAGTCGTCATTGACAACGATGACCCAAGCGACAACGATGATCTAAGCAAGGCTCTGGACCGCGTGATCATGCCGGTGACCGATGCGGAAAAAATCCTCGTCAGCCGTCACGGGGATGACCTGATATTGACCGACTCGGCCAATGGCACGGCCCTGGTGATACGTAAGGCGTTTGGTAGTCAGGCGGTGACGCACCAGCATTTGCAAATCAAGCTAGAAGGTTCCTTGTCGGTGATCAACGTTGATCACTTGGTCAAGAGTTTTACCAGGATGGGAGTGGCTAAGGGTGGTTTGTTTGAACTGTCTTGGGCCATCCAGTAGCTGGTGACGGCGGCGAATGCTGTTGCCTAGGTCACGGACGCGGAGAGCCTTGGTTTGGCTAAGTTGAGTGGGGAGACGGTGTTCGCAAGAGCTTGCTGCAAAACCGTTAAGCTGGCAGGCGATACAGGTGCCTTCACTGTCTTGAGCTAGCAGGAAAAACCACAGGAGGGGCATAAAGCTCTTCCTGTCTCCGGTTGAATCATTCTTTCTGTAGAAATAAATCATGATTGATCAAACCTATCGAAAGCTTACGGTCAAGTTATCGCAAGGTGGTGAATACATTCCCGGTATTTGCTGGCGTAAATAGTCGGCTTGCTTAAGTGATCCGACAACCGGTACTGGCGTGGCATAGATATGTGTTGCATCAGGTCGGGCTGAAATGTGTTATCTGGAATAGTAAGATTGCGCATTTACTGGAGTGCGAGTTGATGCTGTATATCAATGTTGAACCAGAGAGAGGCGAAATTTATGTAAGTAACGATAGAAGGTACTGATGGGTAATTTTATATTTAATAATGCATTGATTTTAATTATAAAAAATTCAAGACTCCAACGATAACGCAAGCAACCCAATTGTTGAGGAGAATGGTGCAATAAAAAAGATAGCAAAGGATAAAGTGGGATTAAATTCCAGACAGCGGGTCTGCCCGCAGGCAGGCTTTTCAAACCTTCCAGGCCATATAAAGTAAACCAATTTATCCAGCGATTGACGGAAGAACGCCCGGCACAAAGGGTTCTGGCGACCTGTGAGACAGACTCACCGCGATGTAGCATCAACATGGACATGAATCTGCGTGCATAATTTTTATCCCGGGTGGTCTGAATAATTTTTTTCATCTGGCGTCGTTCATTGCGGGGTATCAGTGCTATGATAGGCATAACTCAGTCCTTTTAGTGGCTTGGGATTTTTTGCAATTGATCAGATCGCAAAAATTGGACTGAATTCCCTCCAAGTGATCTACTATTTTGAAAAGTTCTTTACTAAAGAACAATTGTAGAAATTCTGATATTCAGACAAAACGTTATATACCATTTCTTCTAACTTAGTTAATTTTTAGGAGTATTAATTATGTCTGTTTTACGTCTTGCTTACTATGAACTTTCCTCAGATCTGTTGCAGGGATTCCGTCAGGTAAAACAAGGATTGGAAGGTAGTCCATTAGGTTTACCAATTATCGAACTAGTCTATCTGCGTGTATCACAAATTAATGGCTGTTCATTCTGTTTAAATATGCATACCAAAGCATTACGTGAACATGGTGAGTCTGAGCGTCGCCTAGCAGAACTAGCAGGTTGGCGTGTCAGCTCTCAATTTACTTCCCGTGAAAAGGCGGCGCTCGCGTGGGCTGAATCACTGACGTATGTGATTAACACACACGCTGATGATAACGACTATCTACCCGTGAAAGAGCATTTCTCTGACAAAGAAATCTCTGATCTCACTTTTGCGATCGCTCTGATGAACGGAATGAATCGGCTTGCTGTAGGTATGCGCCAGTAGCAGCCATAAAAGGCTGTTAATGTTTGGTTTGTCACATTGACACATTATACTTGGATCTATTGAACCACCTATTACCTAGTGGTTTCAGGTACGATCCAAGTTTAACTTTAACTCGAATTCTGGATAAGCAATTGACGTGAAGTCTGTTCCAGGAGCCATGTTTTGGTGAACGCTGAAAACAGCTCCGGGGAGGAAAATGTCATGAACGCATCCAAACCTTTCATCCCGCAATGGGAACAATTTTGTCTCATTTACTCCGCCGATAAGGTCACATGTATCCCAGTGAAATCATGACAATTTTTCATCTGTCACATTACCGTGATTTTAAACATTTTTATCTAGAACATATTTGGAAATATCACCACAACGATTTTCCCGCCTTGCTCAGCTATCCTCGTTTGGTCAGTGTGGCCCCTTCCGTTTTGGTGCCACTATGCCCCTATCTGACTCAATGAAAAGGAAAACCAACAGGCATTGCTTTTATTGATTCCACCCGTTTGAGTGTCTGCTATAACATTCGCATTCCTCGACATAAGGTCTTTGCCGGGATAGAGAAGCGCGGAAAAAATTTAATGGGATGATGTGATGGACGTCCCCTTTTTCAGCGGTAAACAGTGCCATCTTTTTTTCCGATGCACTGAATTTCGGGAGAACAGCTCATGAATACGATCAACGTGGTTGGCATTGACCTTGCCAAAACATGATATGGATATGGATAAAGGAATTGCGGCACTGTCTCGCCAGCAACCGGGTTATGACCATTTGCTCACTATTCCCGGTGTCGGTCCCCTTATTGCGGCTGCTTTCGTGAGTGACGTCAGCGCATCTCAATTTGCCAATGGCCGGCAACTGTCTGCCTGGTGTGGTTTAATCCCCCGGCAACACAGTTCAGGCGGGAAAAATCGTCTCTTTTCCCTGAGCAAACACCGAGTTTGCAAACACTGATGAAAAAACGGCTATCGGCCCTGCGATAACCTGAGTAAAACCGAGGTAGTTACATACCGATGACGGATGATAAGGAAACAGGGTGCGGATGACATCATGGCGCGAGCAAATAAGCCCTTTATGACGCTGGATATATGGTCGCAAACCGTACCAATTTAGTGCTTGCATAATCGGGGCGTCCATATATGGTTTTACGGCTTCAAATTACACTTGGTTGTTAACCATCAGGGCGAAATTCTGGCGCTGAAAGTGACTGCCGGTAATGTGGATGATCGGGAACCTGTTCGCGAATTAACAACAGAATTAACGGGTTCACTTTACGGCGATAAAGGTTATCGCAGTCAGGAACTGGCAGACGATTTAGGCAAAACCGGTGTCACTTTCGTCACCCAAAAGCGCCGAAATATGAAAGCACGCCTGCTGGCTAGTGGGATAAGATAATGTTATCAAGGCGTTTTATCATCGAAACGATTAATGGGCAATTGAAAACCCTTTCTCAAATAGAGCATTCTCGCCACCGAAGTATAAAAGGATTTATGTTGACCGTTTTAGGTGGTTTGATTGCTTATTGTCTTAAATGGAAGAAGCCATCACTGAAAGTTCTCTATTAGGAAGGCGATTTTTCTGTGACGGTTTAAATAGAATTCGGGTTAATTACTCAGCAGCTTGAATTGTGAGTTTAACTTTAAAATAATAATAGGGATTTCTCTTTAGATTTAGTTCTGCTAGTAATTATGCTTTGTTACTCAGACGCAGCTAGATTTATCAAAACTTACAATAAATTGATTCTAGAGCAAAAGAGCAAATAGGAGGGTTTTAATGTCAATAAAAACAGGTCAGCGGATAACGTTGAACGAATCACAATCTTGGCTGACACTTTGCCTGCTTTGTTTACCAACCGCTGTGCTTGCTTTAGATATGAGTGCATTATACTTGGCTTTAGCGCACATAGCTGCCTCTCTAGACACTACGTCAGTAGAAGAACTGTGGATTTTAGACATCTATCCACTCATGATTGCAGGATTTCTCATGCTAATGGGAGGAATGAGTGATCGTTGGGGAAATCGTCGCGTCTTATTAATTGGGGGCAGTGCTTTCAGCTGTAGCTTCTATGTCACCAACCTCCTCTACGCTAATTATAGTAAGGGCAGCACTAGGCATTGCTGGTGCAACACTTATGCCAGCGACCCTTGGGCTGATAAGTGAGCTATTCCAAAATCCACACCAGCGTAGACGAGCAATTGCGATATGGACTGCTGCTTTCATGGCTGGATTTGCTCTTGGGCCAATAATAGGTGGCGCTTTATTGGAATTTTTTGGATGGGAAGCTATTTTTCTCTTAGCTGTTCCCGTAATACTCCCCTTGCTAATAGCTGGTCCGATAGTTTTTCCTAAAGGATTTAAGCTTGAAAACCAAAAACAATACGATTGGATTAGTAGTATACTTTTTCTTGCTACTATACTTCCGCTTGTTTATGGGTTTAAAGGACTTGTCAGTACTGAAATAAAGCTAAGTACTACTGTGGTTTTAGCGTGGGGGTTTATTGCCGGAGGAGTATTTGTTATTCGCCAACTTAAAGTCAATAACCCCCTTCTGGATCTTAAAATGATCCTATCTAATGCAGGGCTAGCGACTGCATTGATGATACTTTTATTGGGGCCTTCTATTATAGGAGGTTTAACTCTTTTTGTACCTCAATATCTCCAGCTGGCTTACGGATTAAGTCCTGTTGCTGCTGGCGCATCAATTGGACTGCTTATAGGAGCGCTTATATCTCCCACTCTTTCAAGGAAAATGAAAAGCAGTGGAGCAGTTATTGGGACAGGATTTCTCGTGATGTCAGTAGGTCTTGTTACTATAGCGCTTGGCGTTCAACTAGGCCCAGTGTGGGTGGTAGCAGGTATTGTTGCTGTGTATTTAGGATCAGGTCCTTTTGATGCACTAGGTACTGATATCGTGATTTCCTCAGCTCCCGAAGGCAAGAGTGCTTCAGCAGGTGCAGCAGCTGAAACAGCGACTGAACTTGGTATGGGGCTAGGTATAGCCCTTTTCGGTACACTAGGGACAGCTGTTTACCAACGAATTTTAACCGGAGGTCTTGCTAGTAGTGATATTAATAGTTCTATTGTAGAACATGCTGCGAACTCATTTTCTATCGCTATGGCAGAAGCCTCCACGTTGGGGGGAGTTAAAGGTGCTTATCTCAGAGAACAAGCAAGTGATGCCTTTGCGTCGGGTCTTGCTGTAGTTGCAGGTTCTACTGTAATACTTGCCATATTTTTATCCATAGTATCTTTTATTTTTCTTCGGAAAACGGCTTAAGCGAGTTTCCAAACGGAGAAGTATTGTGATACTAAAATTTTTAGCACCTCATAAGATTATTAATGGTATTAACTCTGTGTAAGCTTGGAGCTAGAACCATGATTGATGACGTATATTCGTGTATTGTCGCAGGGTTAATATAAATAGGAAGAAAACCATTCCCGTCATGGAAATGGTTTTCTTCACACTGTAATATTAAATACAAATTTGATCTTACTCAATTCAACAGATACAGGATCTAGCTGTAACTACACAAGATCCCTCGCCTGCAAGGATCAACCATTAGGTGGCAAAAAACTCCTGTAGCTTGAAAGGGAGAGCATGTGATGCGGTATATCTGCGTACTTTTGGAAGCAGATATTGTCAAGACACCTACCCCTCGTCTGGCAATGAAAGTTCTCGGTTTGATCGTGATACCGACTTACCACACAATAGAGCAGAGCATTTCTGTTCCACGCTAACCGATACCGTTTTAACCGGTACAACATTCAATTACGTTTTGTCTTCATCACGATAAACGTCACGAAAATTACGCGGCGTCACTTGTGTTGGCGCGAAGCGATTACCAAGTGACGCCGCCGGGCGGCCAATGTCCAGAGCACGTCAGGTCTGACTTTACGCCAGATTTGAACCACGCGTTACTCAAAGTCACCACGTTTCACGGGCATTTTTCTGCCTGAATCGACTTAATTAGTTTGTTTTTTAACCCGCGGCCTGACAACAGGCTTCGGCGCTGCGCATGATCCTAACGCAGGCTGGAAAACACAAGCTGGCCTCCATCGACAATGCGCGCTTGAACAACCGGGCACTGGGGATCGAAAATATCAGCCGTAAGGGAACAAAAACGGCACTGACTCCAGCAGAATTCAGAAAAGTTTTTCAGCAGGCCGAACAAAAAGATCGAAGCGTAGCGGCGGTCATGCAACTGGCGTATGTGCTGGGACTGCGCACCAAAGAAGCGGTGTAAGCCTATAAATCCTTAGCCACCTGGAAAAATGCGCTGGAAAATGGTCATACATCCGTAAGGGTAGTCTTTGGTACCAAAGGCGGGCGGCCCAGACAAACGACCATATCGGATCGGGATGCCTTACAACATGCTATAACCTACGCGGAACGAGAGCAGGCGGGGCACAATGGCAAACTGATTGATAAGCTAACGATCACTCAGACAATCGATCGTTACCGCTATATTGTCAGAAATACCGGACTAACGGGGAATAAAGCCCCGCACAGTATGCGCTATCATTTTGCCCAGCAATCCGGTGAACATTATAAAGCGCAGGGTTTTAGTGAACAGGAGACACTGGCGCTGGTCGCAATGGATTTGGGTCACGGTGACGGGCGTGGACGTTATATTAAGCAGATCTGTTACCAGAACGGAGAAACGGAATAGCCTTATTTTCCCTGATAAAAGGTAAATTATTTCGATTAATCGCTATCCTATTTGACAGTCAGCTATGAGCGAAAAACGGATTAATCGGCTCTGTAGTCAGCAATGGGTGTCAATGCCACAGAAACATTGTTGAGGGATAGCACTGTTCTGTATATATTGAATACATCTCATTGATATCCGAGGATATGTAACTAGGATGGCAACGGTAGGTTTAACCCAGTATCTGAAAGCTAAATGGAAAACCGTTCTTGCTATAACTACTGGTATTATTGCTCTTGCCACAGGATTTGTAACCCTTAACAATGTGAAGGACATAGTCCAATCTTGGATCTCTGCAAAAGAGAATATTTCTGTTATCAAAGCTCGCATGCAGCCCTTTCGTACCATGCCACACATCAAAGAGGGGCAAGATGAAGTATTCCTGATGATAGAAATCAGGAACTACGACACGTCTCCCATGATGATTGTCTCAGCTAATATTGATGTTCGAGGAAGCAATTTGGCTACCAAGGGTAATGCAGGCTGGCAATCAAGGTGCGCTTTTACCTCTGATGTGAATCGAAATGAGCCTCTGACAATCAAACCCGGTCAGACCCTGTGGGTTATGATCAGTCAATCAATTCTTCTTCCGGGGCTTAGTGAGCTTATGGACGGGCTTGATTTACAGAATATACATACCTTTCCACCAGAATCAGGCACAGGTATTCATGAAGTCTACTTTGTAGATATCCTGAATAAAGCCTTTGAAAAAAAGTATGGGAAAGATATTGAAATCGTTGCTAGCCTCTACACTGGAGTGGAGAAGACAAGGCATACTTTCTCTTTCTCTCTTATTCAGGGCAAAGACTTATTTTCTAAGGACGGCAGTCTACAGCACGATTGGTTCTTGGCGAAATGGGTGAGGCCGAATAGTCAGACTTACCATAAACTAAGCAGTGATTGTGAGTCCCGATTGTGAATCAAGTAGTAAAGTGATCCTTTCCCCGCTAAACAGCACTTCATGAGGTTAATAATGTCAGCCTCTGACACCAAACTGCCCGCAACAATAACCCCGTGCAGCGATGAGCAAAAAGCAGGTTTTAATACTAATTGCTTAGGTAAGCTCTTAAATCATTGAAGCCACTTGATTGACTTTATGATGTAGAGTGATGGCACGCAATCCTACTGGAACGTGTGTAAACAATGGAAATATCGCCCAGAAAAAGAACAGTCCAGCTATCACAAAGATGTATCCAGCAATAACGTTTGCATCGTACTTTCCAGAAATACCTTTTGTTTTACTTCGGTAGGCATAGCCAATAAATTTTCACGTTCGTATTGTCGTCGCCATTTCACAGGCCAATAGCGTAATGAGTATGCAACTCAATGGTAAGTGAGGAATGCAGTGCGCCTGAGCGAACAGCATGTGTCTCTTTAGTTTCAGTCATGGTACATTCTCTCTGTGACATAAGGATATCGCTGAGATAGTTGCGTTATCAGCCTGTGACTACAATTCAAAACTCTTTTTTGCTCACCCCAAAAACCTGATTGGCATCCCATAACCATAATGATTAGACTCTAATCACTGTATGTTTTTCGAACCATGATCAGACTCTAATCACTGTATGTTTTTTGCACTATGATTAGGCCCTAATCACTGTATATTTTTCGCACCATGTACTCATAGTGATATGGTGAACATCGCATCCACTTATTTATTCTTCATAAAATTCTGCCGGATTTCAGCAATCACTTTTTTCATCACGGCAGGATTGGCCTTTCTTTGCGCCTCTGGCAAAGCAGGTCTGTCTTTCTGACGGCTGACAGGCACAGGCTTTTTCATACCGGGGTTTTCCTCCTGATTTGCTGTACCGGAGCTTCTCAACGCCCCCTGTCTGGCACGTTTCATCAGCGTCAGGAGGTAACCCACCGGATTTTTTAACGAGCCATTTTCCAGTGGGGCACGCAGACTCTCCAACACCAAATGCCTCTGAGCAGGCGGAAGTGCCTGGAGCTGTTCTGTCAGCATGCTGATATCGTCATTAGAGAGTTGCTTGCTTAACATCGTGGGCAACAGAGGCTTATCCATCGGGTCGTCCCCATCCGATGGAGCTACGTACGTATTTTTATTCACACTCTGTGTGAAATGACGTACGTAACCGTTCGGTTGCCGAACTCTGTCATAACCCTTTGATTTCAGGCTGAGTTCGGTTTCCGAATTCGGGTTATCACCTCCTGTTCCTGTACTGAATTCGTATCCCGAACCCGGTCTGTTCCGACCTTTTTGATTAAGTTCGGTTTCCGAACCCGGTAAACATGCAGTCTGTAGCGCCGCCATTTGCTGCGGCGTTTGTACCTGACCTAACCGATTTTCCAGTAACTCAATACGGGAACGGCGATGGCGCATCATCGGATCATCCTTAATTTCCATCAATACCGCCCAGGCAGTCTGACTCATGGCCCGATTCTTGTGACGACATGCCTCACCCACCGTGTCCAGCCAACTCGGATCGAGTGCTTCAGCATCATGAAATGTCAGAGACTCATCATGCTGGGCATAGATGTTTCCTCTAACACGCCCCTTTTCATCTCTGACGCGTTTGCACAAACTTAGCCAGCCGGTTATTCGTAACATCAACAATACCCGGCTGACGGTTTCCCGGGAGGCTTTACCGCTGTGTGGAGAGGCCAGTTGCAATTGCAGTTCATCATAGGTAGGGAAGACCGCCCCCGTATTTTGCTGCGCATACAGTCGTATCATTATCCAGGCCATCTTATCGAGCGGAGATAATCGGGTATCCAGCATTAACTGACGAGGCATAGCACCATGCATGTTCCCCAGATATAACAGCCTACTACGCAACTGTTTTTTCTCATCCCTCTCAGTTTGCGCTGTCAGTCTTGTATTCATTTGCTCTAACGTAAAAGCAATCAGACTATCGGGAGACAAAGAAGCTTTCCGTGCGTTATTTCCAGATTTCATTGTTGTACCGCTCATGTGTCATCATTTCCCAGTCTTGTCCCCCCATTTCTTCGGCTAACTCGAATGCCAACCGGAATGCCATATCCTGTAGATGTATCAAGCCACTCTTATGGGCATAAGGTCCCTGAGGTGCAGCCGGAAGTTGTTGCATCAATTCAACATACTCATGTAACGGGGCCAGCCACAGAGACTGATAGTGTGTTTGGGGTAATGCACTATTGTCCCATAGAGACTGTAAACACTGTCGGCGCCGGGAAGTATCCAGCAACAGCCTAGACTCAGACGGCAAAAAGTAGCCTGCTTTGACCGTCTCTGAGATGGAGGTGGGTTTTGGTTGTGGAAGTGACTTTTTTCCTGCGGATGTTCCCGCCAGCAGGATTTTAATTTTTTTAAACACGATTAATCTCCCTTTTTTCCAAAAATCTTAATACATCCTCTGGCAGGGACAAGGCAAAACTCTTTTCCCGGTAATAAAAATTAATCGATGACAATAGCACGCAATGATTCAAACGTTTCCAATTCAGTCACGGGTAAACGAAGTGTGTATCTGGTTCTTTCGTTAAGTCAGTCATGACAAGTAAAAAAGGCAAGAATTTTATTCAATGATGGCTCATGCAAGAAAGGATTAAAGAGGAAAATAGAATGTGTCCAGTGTATTTGGAAGCACTATCGATTCAGACCAAAACGTGTCAGGGATGAACAAAATAACCTCAGTCTGTAGTGGTCTAATATTCCCGGACACATCCAAAGCCTGTTAATGTTACAACAATCGATTGAGGTGTAATGCATGAACAATCATCAAACTAAACATCGCTTCTCCACGGAATTCAAATTGGAAGCGATTACACAAGTTATTACACACCGGCAACGTATGCCTGATGTGGCCCGGGTTCTCGAACTCGACCCTAGCACCTTGCGCAAGTAGATAAAACAATATCAGGCCGAACTGAACGGGATTACCCCTTCCGGTATCGCGCTAACGCCTGAACAACAGAGCATTAAAGCGCTGGAAGCCCAGGTCAGGAGTCTGGAAATGGAGAAAGCCATTTTAAAGCAGGCTGCCATGTTGATGAGCGAGATACCCGGCAAGTTTACTCTTTAATCACATGGCTAAGTCGGCGTTGGTCGGTTACTGACCTTTGTCGTCTCTTGAATGTTTCCCGTAGTGCTTATTATGTCGGGAGCCGGAAAGTGATTGATGATAGCCGACTGAAAATTAAGGTGCGGCTCAGGGAACTGTACTCGGCCAGCCGTGGGACGGCGGGGAGTCGCACGTTAATGCACCAACTGAGAGAAGCCGGTATTCCGGTAGGTCGCTGGAAGGTGCGTCGTTTGATGAAAGAGTGCAGTCTGACAAGTCGCCAACCGGGGGGACATCGTTATCGGATTTGCCCTGAGGAATCAGTGGCGTCACCGAACCGGGTAAGACGTGAATTTTTATCCCACGGGAACCGAATACCCCTTTGGTGCGGAGATATCGGCTATACTTTCCTGCGCCCCGCAATGGTTTTTAAATTGATGAAGCGAGGAAGTAGAGATGGACAGTATGACCGAGAATAGTAAGATTGCGCATATGCGGGCGTTATTTAATTTGGCGATAAAAGAAAGAATACTGCCCTAGGAGGAAAACCCCTTTAATGGTGTCGTGGTTAATGTGAACAAGAAGAAAAAGAAAACATTAACCAAAAAACAACTGACAACCTTGTATCTCACGATGGGGCAATTTGAAGAGCGGGAGCGACAGGCAGGGGATAACCATCGTGCCCGCTGTGCATTATATCCGACCTGGTACTGGCTGACGGTACTGGATACGTTGCGTTATACCGGGATGCGGCAAAATCAGTTATTACATATCCGGTTGGGGGATATTGACCTGCATGAGCGTCGGATTATTCTTTGCTCCGAGGGGAGTAAGAACCATTATGAACATCAGGTGCCAGTGGTGAAATGGCTGTATCCGCGACTGGAGATTTTGCTGGAACGTGCTCAGGCTGCTGGGGCAAAATTGAGTGATCCCCTGTTTTGTGTGAACTATTTTACCACCAAAATAGACAGAGGAAGTGAGACCGACCAGTTACAGACGATAAAATCATTCTTTCGGCGCTTATCAAAGGAGTGTGGATTTGATGTGGACCCACACCGTTTCCGGCATACATTGGCAACTGAACTGATAATTCATTGATTTTGGTTTGGATGGCTTGACAGTTGCAATAGAACTTGTAAGTATTGCGCTCGAACGAGAAAGGACATCTGATTTCTCAGATATCCTAACACTATAACCTTTATACTTATATCTAAGTGGCGCAAAACCGATCAATCTACAGTTATGCATTTTCAGGTTCCGGTATCGAACGCTCATTGAGCTTTTTATCTCTCAATCAACGCACTTTGAATTGGTGCCCGGAGGCGGAATCGAACCACCGACACGAGGATTTTCAATCCTCTGCTCTACCGACTGAGCTATCCGGGCAACGGGGCGCATTAAACCGTATTTGGTAGAACTCGTCAATAGATTTCTTCTGAAATAGTAATTTATGCCCTAAAATTAGTCTGTTGGCTAAAAATATAAGCAAATAATAACGGAGAGTAGAAAAACTGCTCTCCGTTATTATTTCACTGTCTTAACATTTTAATATTCTAATGATGGTAACTTTTCTGGGCCTTATTTACTTTCATCAGATAGCGGCGTGATTCTACCGATGGATGTTTGGTCGTTAAGGTTTCATAAACATCACCCGGTGCCATGCTATTAATGATTTGAGCTGCTTTTTTCTTATCGTTGGAGAATACCCGTAATACACTGCCAGCACCGCCATTGTAAGCTGTTATTACCGCGTAACGGCGAGATGTTGCGTTAATGATGCCATTCAGGTAGCTGTTTTGTAATATCGATAAATATGCAGTACCAGCATCAATATTATTTTCTGGGTCAAACAGATAACTGCGGCTTGGTTGTCCTGATTTGCCTTTCATTTTAAAGACATCACGGCCAGCGGTATATTGCATAACTTGCATCAGCCCAAGTGCATCAGAACGGCTGACAGCATACGGGTTAAAGCTGGATTCTATTTGCATAATTGCCAGAATCAGGGATTCATCCACACCATATTTGATGGAAGCTTGACGAACCAGCGGCAGATATTTATGTGCACGTTTATCCAGATGGTTCGGCACCAATTGCATAGTGACAGACCAGATTATATGTAAACCAGACTGGCGTTTCTGTAATTTATTGGTAATCAGGTAATCTGCAAAATGTGTTGCCCGCCATTCCCAACGGATCGGCTGACCGTTATTGTCCATAACCTGCCCGTAAAGGAATGGTTCTTTACTGATCTGAATATCGTTAGTATCAGAATAGAGATCAACTGAACCTGGATCATCACCCATTAATAAGGTAGAGATAATCGCTTGGCGCAAATGTGCTGTTGATTCAGTCGGAGAAATTGTTTCAATGGTGATCGTCCCAGCTTCAAAATTGATATGGCTGCGGGTCTGGTATTGATCGGTATATTTAACGTAATCTTTTGGGCCTGCAATTAATACTTCGTGCAATCCCCAAATGTTCTCGATGTTGTGAGCGAACTGGCCCATCAAAATATCAAAGCCGTTGGTATCTTTTATATATTTTTCGTTGTATTCGATATTTTTGGTGTTGGTACAGGAAACGAGAAGTGGGGCAATAACAAACAGAGCTAACAATTTTTTCATCTTACATTGCCATCTGGTGTTGAATACAACATCAGAGCCAGCGGCTCTGATGAAATCTATTGGGTATATATTATTTTTCCAGTGGGGTATATCCATCAATTTGAATATCATGACCTTCGAACAGAAATTTAGCCATTTCCTGTTCAAGTAATTTACGATCTTCCGGGTTCATGGTGTTAAGCTTTTTCTCATTGATTAGCATGGTTTGTTTGCTCATCCACTGTCCCCATGCTTCTTTGGAAATTTCATTGAAAATGCGTTTGCCTAACTCTCCTGGATAAAGCTGAAAATCCAGTCCCTCGGCTTCGCGTTGTAAGAAAGTACAAAAAACAGTTCTGCTCATAATAAATCCTCAAATATAGCGAGTATGGGATTCAGCCCAGTTGTTGCAACAGATATTCAACTGGAGCTGCCAACCCAACAGTCGCGGGTTGCTGTAAGTTATACCAAAGTCCTTTATTTTCATCCATGCAGGCAACAAAAGATAAAATATTTATTTTTATCGGTACGATATCCAGATGAAAATGGCTGAATGTATGGCGGAATGCGGTGAGTTGCTCATGCTTGCTGTGAGAAATACCTGATTGTTCCAGCCAGCCATTCAGTGAATCTATACTTTCAAACTGAGGAAACGCAAATAACCCCCCCCAGATCCCGGTTGGGGGGCGCTGTTCCAGCCAGACCGAATCGTTATGTTGCATCAGCAGGAAATAAGCTGTTTTTTCAGGAATGCGCTGTTTAGGTTTTTTACCCGGGTATTTTGTCCAGCTATGGTTCGCATAAGCGATACATCCTTGCTTCAACGGGCAGATTTCGCATTTTGGTTTACTGCGGGTACAAACCATTGCCCCTAAATCCATCATTGCCTGATTAAAGTATTCCACTTCTTTTGCCGGTGTTACATTAGCACTGATTTGCCAAAGGCTGTTTTCAACCTCTTTTTTACCCGGCCAGCCTTCCACAGCGTAACAGCGAGCCAGTACTCGTTTAACATTGCCATCAAGAATAGGGAAATGTTTACCCTGAGAAAGTGAAAGGATTGCACCTGCTGTTGAACGACCGACACCAGGTAAGGCAACGACATCATCAAATGTTGTCGGGAATTTGCCATGATGTCGTTCCACGATTTGTTGTGCTGCTTTATGTAAGTTGCGGGCACGAGCGTAGTAACCAAGGCCAGTCCATAAATGAAGGACTTCATCAAGCGGCGCGGCGGCGAGTGAAGTCACATCAGGAAAACGTGAAATGAAACGCTGAAAATAGGGAATGACTGTTGCAACTTGAGTTTGTTGTAACATCACTTCTGAAAGCCAGACGTGATAAGACGTCTTTTCTAGTTGCCAAGGCAGGGTTTTACGACCGTAAAGGTAGTACCAATCTAGTACCACTTTGGCGAATTGCTTTGCTTCTATCATTAGGATAATTATCTTCAGGGAAAATCAGTGTTTAGTGAACAAGATTGCAACATAGTGTAACCTCGCTGTAAACCGGAACTTTGTTTTCGTGGTATTGCGCAATTTGGGATTAAAATTGTACTTGTAACTTCTGGGCTTGCTAAAATCGTCTATCTTTGGATAATGCGCTCTCTTTAGGTGGTTTGCCAGTAAAGCAGCCATGAATTCCTGAATAAATGCCGTTAAAACTGACAGAAATACTATGATAAATAACGTAATTTCACCAGAATTTGATGAGAATGGCAGGGCACTGCGTCGTGTCCGGAGTTTTGTTCGCCGTCAGGGTCGGTTAACTAATCGTCAGCAACAAGCACTTGATAATCTTTGGCCCAAAATAGGCGTTGAATACCAGGCAGAAAAGCTGGATATGGGGGCGCTTTTTGGGCGTGACGCTGCCATTGTGTTGGAAATTGGCTTTGGCATGGGAGCCTCTCTTGTCACGATGGCAAACCAGAATCCTGAAAAAAATTTTCTCGGAATTGAAGTACATATGCCTGGTGTCGGTGCTTGCCTGGCTTCCGCTGAAAATGAAGAAATCCGCAATTTGCGGGTGATGTGTCATGATGCTATTGAAGTGCTGGAGAATATGATCCCAGATAACAGTCTGGAAATGGTACAGCTTTTCTTTCCAGATCCGTGGCATAAAGCACGTCATAATAAACGCAGGATTGTACAGCCACTATTTGCTGAATTGATAAGAAGCAAATTAAAAGTGGGGGGTGTATTCCATATGGCGACTGACTGGCAGCCATATGCTGAACATATGTTGGAAGTGATGAATAGCGTGGATAATTATCTTAATTTGTCTGAAAATAGTGATTATGTGCCGCGTCCATCTTCGCGCCCGGTAACCAAATTTGAATTGCGCGGTCAGCGGTTGGGGCATGGCGTGTGGGATATAATGTTTAAGAGGGTTAAGTAATGGTTAAAAACCGCAGTCGTCGTTTGCGTAAAAAGATGCACATTGACGAATTCAAAGAATTGGGCTTTTCTGTTAAGTGGAGCTTTCCATCTAACACGCCTGTTGATGTTATCGACAGTACCGTTGATGCATTTATTGATGAGTTAATTGAATCTAATGGTTTAGCATTGGATGCTAGTGGTTATTTGCATTGGGAAGGTTTAATCTGCCTGCAAAAAATTGGTATGTGTACAGAAGAACATCGCCAATTAGTTGAGAAGTGGCTAAAGGATCGTGGTATGGAAGATGTCATGACTTCTGAATTGTTTGACGTTTGGTGGGATTGATTAATATATCGCTGTAAAATAGCCTGAATGAATAACAACAGGGGTACCTATTAGTTTTTGGGTGCCCTTGTCTGGAGTAAAATCAGTGAGTAGTACAACGTTCTCTAACACGTTATTGTCGGATATTTTGCGACAAGTTCGCCCCCTGATTGGCCAAGGGAAAGTGGCAAATTACATTCCTGCATTAGCGGAAGTTCCCGCTGA
The DNA here is from genome assembly GCF_001280945.1 of Photorhabdus heterorhabditis. Classification (NCBI taxonomy): domain Bacteria; kingdom Pseudomonadati; phylum Pseudomonadota; class Gammaproteobacteria; order Enterobacterales; family Morganellaceae; genus Photorhabdus; species Photorhabdus heterorhabditis. Next base: position 38,933 of record NZ_LJCS01000017.1, read on the forward strand.
TAACCTGGCAATAGCTATCTGCACCATTGATGGGCAAATATTTCAAGCTGGGGATGCTGAGAAGCGTTTTTCGATTCAATCTATTTCCAAGATATTTAGTCTGACTTTAGCGATGACGCGTTATCAGGAACAGGAAATTTGGCAGCGGGTCGGGCAGGAACCTTCCGGTCAACCATTTAACTCATTAGTTCAGTTGGAACTGGAAAAAGGTAAACCTCGTAACCCTTTTATTAATGCGGGTGCATTAATTGTGTGTGACATGTTGCAGTCGCGGTTGAGTGCACCTAAACAGCGTATGCTGGAAGTTGTACGCAAACTTGCTGGTTGTTCTGACATTTGTTATGACAACAAAGTTGCTCGTTCTGAAATGGAACATTCTCACCGGAATGCCGCGATTGCCTATTTGATGAAATCTTTCGGTAATTTCGATAATGATGTGCTCGCTGTGTTGCAAACTTATTTCCATTATTGTGCTTTAAAAATGAACTGTATTGAACTTGCCAGATGTTTCGTTTATTTGGCGAATCAGGGGAGTACGATTGGTTCTGAGCAGCAGATTTTAAGCCCTCGCCAGACCCGGCAGATTAATGCATTAATGATGACCTGCGGTATGTATGATGGTTCAGGTGAATTTGCATTCAGAATTGGTATGCCAGGAAAATCGGGTGTTGGTGGTGGAATTGTGTGTATCGTGCCGGGAGAGTTTACTGTTGCTGTTTGGTCACCAGAGTTAGATCGTTCGGGGAACTCTTTAGCCGGTTGTGCTGCCTTAGAATTATTAGCCGATCGTATAGGTCGATCTGTTTTTTAACGTTCAGGTGGTTTTCTGAGGAGAAAATATGTTACGCAAAACTATCATTGCAGTCTCTTTGCTATTTGTTGCTCAAGCCCAGGCACGTTATGAATGCCAGGTAAACCCACAGAATGACATTATTATCACGCCTAAATCAGTTCAGGTTGTGGGAGCAAGTGGCAATCTCCAGATTTCACCTGATGGCTCGATTATCCGTGACGGTAAGCACCTGAACTTAAATACTGAGCAGCGTCAGAAAGCCCGACGTTATCAGCAGGCTTTACGGCAGGATTTACCCTGGATAAAGCAAGAGACAAGCAAGCATTTGATAACTGCCCGTAAATCTCTAGACAAAGTTGTGGTTGATACTATGGGTAAGGATAGCAATATGCGTAACCGATTGTCTGAACTCGAATCAGGGCTGAATAAGCAGATAGACCAGATTATTGAAATCCGTTCGGATGGTATGGCATTCCATCATCAGGCGATTAAGCAAGTTGAAAAAGATAGCCGTAGCTTAATTGAACAAAGCCTTGGTGGGGTTTTGCAGGACAGCATTAATGAAATTGGTAATAAACAGTTCAGTCTGAACGGTGATAATAATCAGGCACTACAATCTCTGCTGGGTAGTTTAGGTGGATTGCAGAATAATTTGAAAGCTGAATGGAAAGTACAAGAAGAAGATTTCCAGCGTTTTGGTAAAAAGGTTTGCGGTAAAGTGAGTACTCTTGAACAACAACGAATTGAATTACTTAACTCTATTAAATAATCATTAATAATGACAAATAAGAATCAATTTGAAATTGATTCTTATTTGTATTGACATATTTTTCTTGCTACCTAGAATGCAAATTCTTATTAATATTTTTCTTGGGGCACGATATATGAAAAAGATAATTCCTGTTGTTCTGGCTTCATTATTTGTTGTTGCAAGCCATTCTGCAGTGAGTCAGACGTCTGCTGTATTCACTCCAAATGCTGTTATAGCTCAGGCTGATGATAGGGTTACAGTTAAACATCTCTCTGGTGAAACTGAGGTTAAAAGAAATCCTCAGAAAGTCGTTTTATTTGATTTCGGTACTTACGATTCATTGGCTAAATTAGAATTGTCAGATCGGGTTGTTGCATTACCTATTGATAATACACCTGAATATCTCCGCAATAATTTGCCTAAAGGGGTAGAAAATGCAGGTGGTATAAAAGAGCCAAATTTGGAAAAATTGGCACAAATTAAACCGGATCTGATCGTTATCACTGCCCGCCAAGGCCCTTCTTATGAAAATCTGTCAAAAATAGCACCAACAATTAATCTGGGAACTGACAGCACAAACTACTTGGTTTCAGTTGAAAGTAACCTGAAGTTATTAGGTGAATTGTTTGGTAAACAGAGTGAAGTAAAAGAACAGATTGTTGATCTGGAAAAAATAATTGCTAAAGCTCAGGATAAAGCGAAGGCTTCTGGTGCTAAGGTTTTAGTATTGCTGCATAACGCAGGTAAATTAATTCTGAGTGACCAGAGCGTAGTCTATGACGTGGTTAAGGCACACAAAGCGGAATTACCCGCAACTGCTGATGAGGGTAAAACTAAACGCCGTGTAGTCACTTCTGACATGATTGCTCAGGCTAATCCGGATGTGATTTTAATTATTGACCGTAGTGAAGCAATTCATGCAGGTAAGCTGGACAAAGTACAGTTTGAAGATGATAAAGTAAAATCCACTTCAGCGTATAAGAATGGCAAAATTACTTATCTAAAATCTGATCTGTGGTACTTGTCTGGTGGTGGTTTGGAAAGCTTGACGGCACAAATCAATGCTGTTGAGAATGCTCTTTAATCAGGTGACTTTGATCATGTTGAATTTGTGGTAGTGATTGAAGTTCTACAATATAGGATTCAGATCTTCGTTGACAGTTATCGGTTATTATACTGGTAACTGTCAGGTATTATCAGGCTCTCTTTCTTTTAAGTATTTCATTTGGCTTTGTTTTATTTCAGTATTTGCTAAATAAAGGATTGAGTTAGTTTAAATAATAAATCTGTTATCGGAAGTTTTTCATATATAACCAAATTGAGTATTAAAATAAAGCAAATGTATTATTATGAGGCTTTATTTATCTTCTTATTTTCAGCAATGAAAATTAAAACTAAGGTTTTTGTGAAATTCTGGGTTATTCCACTTGGTGAAATATAAAATAATAACTAGGGGAAATGTCATAATTTTTATATTCAATAGGTGTCCAGTAATCATTATTAATTTTATATATTTAGTATTTAACCTATTTATATTTGTGATATAAAAATGATATTTATATTGAAAGGAACTTATAATAAACAATAAGTTCCTTGATAATTAAATGAAATTAAATATAAAGGTCTTATGAGCAAGTATTGACTGCGTTTGCAGAGTTAAGTGCCAATCTGGCTATAGCAGGACCAGCCAGTGCGATTTCTACAATAAATGCAGCTCCACCTGTAGCAAACCATATAGTTAATTGTGCTACTGCAGTTATTCCAGTAATCATCCAGTTGTACCAATGCATTGTCTCTTTTAAGCAATCAGTTATTCCAGAAATACCTAAAATATCCTCAACTGCGGAAATTAATGACCAAGTATGCTTTGATTTATCAGTAATAGAATCAGAGTTCTTAATGTTATGAACTATAGTAAATAAATCATGTATAGCATCATGACCTAATTTTTTCAATAATATCTGTGTGGCTGATTCTCTTTCGGATTCATGTATGCCCATGAATTTAAATGCAAGTTTAAAAGCATCTGCGACAACTGTACCAATTGCAAGAGTGCATGGAGATTCACCTGCGTACTCTATTAATTTTAATCCTACATCAGTATCAGTTGGAGATGAATTATTAAAATGCAATCTCTTGTAAGCATCATTTACAACCATGTCAAAGCTAATATTTTCCTTTTGATGATCGGAAAGTTGATCATAAAAATCTTGATAATACGGAGTTAGTTCTGTGGCGAGGTCTTCTTTGGACAAGGTATATAACATTTCTTTATTTTCAATATTCATTTTTTACTCCAAGAAAAGTGAAATTAAAATTTTTTAAATGTTCGTGCTTGTGAATAGAAATATAACCAAGCACAAATTAAATATAGTCGTATTTGAGATAATTTAAATTATATTATTGTGTCGCAATTCACATATATTAAAGATTTATTGTTATAATCTTGTGGTAAATATATTTTTTAATTTTATTTGATTGGAATTAATACGTTTATTGATGATCGTTATTAATTATTGTCCACATGGATAAATATATTTACAGGAAGAATTGTAAAATATTAATGTTATTGATTTAGGATGATTATTTTTTCAATATATTGGCATTTTATTGTTTATCATTGAATTGTAAATTATATATTATTTTATTTGTAATTACAGTTATAAAATATAATAACTTTCTATATGGATGTATCTGTTTTAACTAAATATTTAGGTCATTTTTCGGTTATTAGTTTGTCTAACTGCTGGGAATTAGCCTTTCGTAAGCAGTAATCTGATACTGAGCAATCACTCTTACCGTCTGGAAATCCCCACTGCAGCCCAATGGGGATAAATGTATTGTGAATAGACTCGAAACCCTTTCATACACGAGATGATTGTTGTGAGGCTGAATTCTTCGGGGATAATTTTGTGTTAAAGAAATAGCTCCAATAATGAATTCAGGAATAATTTACCTTTCTGCGTAATTTGCCAATGTGTTGTTGTTTCAGCAAGATAATCTGTGGCTAAGGCTTGATCTATTGGGTGGCGGATTGAAGATTCAGATAATCCAGTGAAATCACTGAAATCTTGTTTTGGCATTGCTTCTAGTAAACGGAATCGGTTCATAAAAAATTCAAATGGCCGATCTTCATTTTCTACCTGATGTTGTTTATCCAGATAGCGCCCCTGCATATATCCACGAGGATGCTTGGTCTTTACTGTACGCAGAATACGACCATCTTCAAATGTGATTTTTCCATGAGCACCGCAGCCAATACCAAGGTAATCCCCAAAGCGCCAGTAGTTGAGATTATGCTGGCATTGGTAACCTGGTTTGGCATAAGCAGAAGTTTCGTATTGTTGATAACCCGCTGCTGTCAGCAATTGGTGACCTTGTGAAAAAATATCCCACAACGCATCATCATCAGGCAGAACCGGAGGGCGGGAACCAAAGCTGGTATTTGGCTCAATAGTTAACTGATACCATGAAAGATGCGGAGGCGATAATGCGATTGCCTGACGTAAATCATCCAGTGCTTCATTGAGGCTTTGGCTTGGTAAACCATGCATCAAATCCAGATTAAAACTGCGTAACCCCAGACTGGCAGCTAAACGTGCTGCCCGTTTCGCTTCATCCGGTCCGTGAATGCGGCCAAGGCGTACCAGTTTATCTGGACTGAAACTTTGAACGCCAATGGATATTCGGTTAATACCTGCTTGCTGATAACCGCTGAAACGGTCGGCTTCCACCGTACCCGGATTGGCCTCCATAGTCATTTCAGCTTGCGGCGATACGGTCAAGAGAGTACGAACACCATCCAGTAATTGTTGCATCCCTTGTGAACTGAGTAGGCTGGGGGTTCCACCACCAATAAAGATAGTAGTAACTTCTCGCCCTTTGACCATCGGCAGATCTGCTTTCAGATCTGCCAATAAATGGTCAACATATTCTTGATGTGGAACATCACCTTTCAATGCATGAGAGTTGAAATCACAGTAAGGACATTTTTGTACACACCACGGAATATGGATATAAAGACTTAGTGGTGGAAGTTTAAGCATCACGCAGTGTATCCAACATCATTTTCAGTGCTTGCCCACGGTGTGAAACGGCATTTTTTTGTTCGCCAGTTAACTCAGCCGCAGTACAGCCTAGTTCCAGTACGTAGAAGATGGGATCATAACCAAAACCACCATTACCGGCAGGCTTGTGGGCAATGACACCCGGCCAACGACCATGAAATACCAGTGGAGTTGGATCTTCTGCGTGGCGGATGTAAACCAGCACACAGTTAAATTGGGCCTGACGTTGATCATCAGGAATGTCTTTCATCGTATCTAACAGTTTTTCCAGATTCTGCTGATCAGTGGCATTTTCACCTGCATAGCGGGCTGAATAGATGCCTGGAGCACCACTAAGGATATCTACGGATAAGCCGGAATCATCAGCAATAGCTGGCAGGCCGGTAACTTGTGCGGCGTGACGAGCCTTAAGAATGGCATTTTCAATAAATGTTAGCCCGGTTTCTTCGGCAGAATCTACGTTTAGCTCAGTTTGAGCGACAATATCCAGACCAAAATCAGCCAGTAATTGCGCCAGTTCACGAACTTTTCCGGGATTGCCGGTTGCCAGAACAACTTTTTGCATCATTTTGAACCTAATTTAAATTCTTATTTACTGTATTAGCCATGAGATAACATCAGCACGAAGGTAGTTCAGTGCGTAGAGAATCAAAATGACGATCATTGCAGAGAAATCGAGGCCGCCCATTGCCGGGATAATACGGCGAATAGGAGCCATTAGTGGTTCTGTCAGTTGCATGAGAACATAGTCAATCGGATTGCGCCCCTGGCTTATCCAGCTTAGTAAAGCACGTACCAGTATTAACCAAAATACCAGTTTACCGGCTGCTGTCAGCAATTCGATTAACCCGATAGGAAAGAAAAGTGTGTGGAAAACAACCTCACCGCTATTGAACAAAGGTTGCATGATGAATTTAAACAATACCAGCATGTAAGCGAAAACAATCGAGGCAGTATCGAGCGAGCCAATAGCGGGTATAACTCGGCGTAATGGACGAACGATAGGTTGAGTTATTTTCACAATAAATTGGGCAAATGGGTTATAAAAATCACAACGCGCCCATTGCATCCATACACGAAGTAATAAAACAGCGATGTATAAATCCAACACTGTGGATAGAATAAAGGTTAAAAATTGCATTTAGCAGCCCTGATAAGATTAAAATTGTTTTTCCATTTCCTGTGCCCGGCGAATAGCTGCCTGCATGGCATTGGATACGATTTCCGGCAATTTGCCTTCATAAAAAATATGTAATGCTTCCGCAGTAGTACCACCTTTAGATGTTACCTGTTCGCGCAGGGTTGCAAAAGGGAGATTTTCCTTTGATGCGGCCAGTGCCGCAGAACCCACAGCCGTTTGCAAAACGATTTCACGGGCTGTTTCACTGTCAAAACCTAAACGCTCTGCTTCCTGTTGCATTGACTCCATAAACAGGAAGAAATAAGCGGGCGCACTGCCTGCTATGGCGATAATGTCATTGATGCCGTTTTCATCCTTTACCCAGTAGGTTTTACCGACACTGTTCATCAATACTTCAGTAAAATCTCGGTCAGATTGGCGAACTTGTTCAGGTGCGAATAATCCACTCAATCCTTGCCCAACTAATGCAGGGGTGTTTGGCATAATACGGACAATATTGAGTTTGTCTTGTAATAAAACATTAAAACGTGCAACAGGAATTCCTGATGCGATAGATAGAACCAGCTTGTTACTGAAATTCACCTGATCTTTTAGAGGTTGGCAAACATCTGCCATCACTTGCGGTTTTATTGCCAGAACAATAACATCAGCTTCCTGTGCGTAGCGAATATTATCACTGCTGCTGTTGATGCCATATTCTTTTGCCAGTACATCACGGCGAGTATGACTTGGTGCACAGACATTAATCAGCTCAGCGGGATAACCTCCTTTTATTAATCCAGCAATGATGGCGTGAGCCATATTTCCTGCACCAATAAAGGTAATTTTACGTTTTTCCATTGGGTACCTCGTCGCATTGAAATGGTTAGTTGTGATACTGACGTGAACCGAAAATCGCCGTCCCGATTCGTACTAATGTGGAACCACAGTTGATAGCAGCAGCCATATCATCAGTCATCCCCATTGAAAGGGTATCTATTTGAGGATATTTAGTTTTCAGATTAAGGAAAGCTTGTTCCATTTGCCTGAAAACCACTAATTGTCTCTCATAGTTAGATTCTGGTGCGGGTATTGCCATTAAACCGCGTAGCTTCACATTGGGAAGTTTATTTACTTCGGCTGCCAGCATTGGTAATTCATCAAGTTGAATACCTGATTTGCTCTGTTCGTCACTGATATTTATTTGAATAAGAATATGCAGCGGTTTCATTCCTTCTGGGCGTTGTTCGTTCAGCCGTTGTGCTATTTTCAGGCGGTCAATGGTATGGCACCAGTCAAAGTTTTCTGCTACCAATCGGCTTTTATTAGACTGTAATGGGCCGATAAAGTGCCATATCAGATCATCATGATTTGCAAAATGAGCAATTTTTTCTACCCCTTCTTGCACGTAATTTTCACCAAACTGGCGCTGACCGGCAGTTATTGCTTTTTCGATATCTTCCACAGGCTTGGTTTTACTGACTGCAAGCAGGGTAATTTCTTCTGGAGCGCGTTCGCATTTCTGTGCAGCAATGGCTATGTGGGTCCTGACATCTTGTAAATTTTGTTCAATATTGTTCATGGTGACTCAGGAGATTAAAAAATGAATATGGATAAGTTAGTGGCCCTTAGTGTAAAGCATAATGCTTCAGATCTGCATCTTTGTGTTGGGCAAGTTCCTGTATTACGTATAGATGGTGTGCTTTATCCACAAACTCAACTGCCCTCTGTAAATAATGCATTGCTGGAAGAGTGGAGCCGGCAGTTTTTATCAGAAAATCAGCGACAACAGTTATTAACTGGTGGACATGTAGATTTTGCGCTGGAGACAGAAAATGGCCAACGATTGAGAGGAAATTTTTTCCGCCAGCAATCTGGGTTGTCAGTAGTTTTGCGTTTAATTACATCTCAGTGCCCCACTTTGGAACAATTAAAAGTGCCTGACATTATCGGTGAAATGATTTTGCGAGAAGAAAGTGGATTGATCTTGGTAGCAGGTGCTACAGGTAGCGGGAAATCTACAACATTAACTGCCATTGTGGATATGCTGAATAGTTACTGCTGTCAGCACATTATTACATTGGAAGATCCTGTGGAATTTGTCCACCGTAGTCGCAATTGCCTGATACAACAACGACAAATTGGTTTGGATTCGTCCAGCTATCAGGAAGCATTGAAAGGGGCTCTCCGACAAGATCCTGATGTACTGTTGTTAGGTGAGTTACGGGATAAAGAGACAATTCGCTTGGCGTTAACTGCGGCAGAAACGGGGCATTTAGTATTTTCAACTTTACATACCAGAGGGGCTATACAGACAATTGACCGGCTGGTGGATATTTTTTCAGCTGAAGAAAAAGGATGGGTATGTAGCCAATTGGCAGGGAGTTTGAAGGCGGTGATAGCACAGCAATTAGTCTCTGCGCGGGGAGGAGGGCGAATTGCCGTGTATGAGATATTGGTGGTTAATCAAGCGGTTAGTCATCTGATACGGGAAGGAAAAAATCACCAGATATTAACTCTTATGCAGACAGGTGCTGCCAGTGGGATGCAAACCTATGAGCAAGGCTGGCAGCAGCGTAAATTACAGGGATTACTAGCAGAACAGCAAGAAATGAGGGTTAAAGAAAATGCGATCAATGACTTTTGTTAGTAATTTTGCGCAAACCAACTTTCTAGAATAATGACAGCCGAAGCAGCATCTACTTTACCTTTATCTAAGGCTTTGTAACCACCACGGTCAAATAGATGAGCACGGGCTTCAACCGTGGTCAGGCGTTCATCTTGGAGTTCAACTTGTACACCAAACCGGCCATGCAGCCGGTTTGCAAATTTACGAGCCTGTATTGTTACAAATTGCTCAGTACCATCCATATTGAGAGGAAGGCCAACGATAACCAGATCGGGTTGCCATTCTTTAAGTAATTTTTCGATTTGCTGCCAGTTGGGGATACCATCTGTGGCTTTAAACGAGGTTAATGCTCTGGCAGTACCCGTAATTTCCTGTCCAATAGCTGCGCCGATACTACGGGTGCCAAAATCGAAAGCCATTATTGTACGGTTACTCATCTATGCATGTCCTGCTTGTAAGGCAATGTTATAGATATTGATGCCGAGTAAAGATGCCGCTTCCCGCCAGCGGTCCGCGATTGGTGAGTTGAAAATAATATGTGGATCAGCGTTTGCTGTTAGCCAGCTGTTCTCCATTATCTCTTTTTCGAGTTGACCCTTTTCCCAACTTGCATACCCCAGCGTGACCAATACCTGTTTTGGCTGACGAGGGGTACCCAGGGTTTCAAGTACATCTTTCGATGTGGTGATCATCGTGTCATCGGAGATTTTGATACTTGAGCTAAAACCTGGTTTTGGTGTGTGCAATATAAAACCATGATCTTCAGCAAGAGGGCCACCCGTCATGACGGGTTTATTTAGATTGATACTTTCATCTTGATCTTCTGGCGATATTTTCAGTTTTTGCAGAACTTTCCGAACAGAAACTTGCTCAATAGGTTTATTTATCACCAATCCCATTGCCCCATTTTCATTGTGTTCACAAATGTAAACAACTGAGCGTTTGAAGTAGGGATCAGATAATGAGGGCATGGCGATAAGAAAATGGTGCTGTAGATTCATTTTATTTCTAGTAATTAACCTGGATATGTAAGAGTTATTTAGCCCATAGTATGTGGGCTAAAAGCATAAATGACAAATCCTGACAAGCAAATTAACAAAAAGAGTTTTTTATTTCGCTAATCGTTTTTCAATAGCATTCATCAACATGCCAGTTATTGAAATGTCAGGGAAAGCAGCTTCTATCTCGCGTGCACAGGTTGGACTGGTGACATTAATTTCGGTTAGTTTGTCACCGATGATATCCAGTCCAACAAAAATTAACCCTTTTTCTTGTAAGACGGGAGCAACAGCTTTGGCTATAGCCCAGTCACTTTCTGAAAGTGGACGCGCTTCGCCACGACCACCCGCAGCAAGGTTACCACGAGTTTCACCTTGCGCTGGAATGCGTGCCAGACAATAAGGAACAGGTTCGCCATCGACAATTAATACCCGTTTATCGCCCTCTTTTATCGCAGGCAAGAAATTTTGTGCCATGCAAAAACGGCTGCCATGTTCTGTCAGAGTTTCAATAATAACACCGACGTTTGGATCATCTTTTTTCAGACGGAATATGGATGCACCGCCCATGCCATCCAGAGGTTTAAAGATGACATCACCATGTTTCTGATGGAATTCACGTAGGCGAATAGCGTTGCGGGTAACCAATGTATCTGGCGTTAAATCAGGGAACCAGGCTGTGAATAGTTTTTCGTTACAATCGCGCAGACTCTGGGGTTTATTGACGATAAGGGTACCTTTCCCTTCAGCACGCTCTAGAATATATGTGGTGTAAATGTATTCAGTATCGAATGGAGGATCTTTGCGCATCAGGATAACATCTAGTGTTTCTAATGCCAGATCTTGTTCTTTATTCAGTTGATACCATTGTTGTGGATTGTTTTCTACCTGCAATAGGCGGGTTCGTGCGCGAGCTTCCCCTTGATGTAAGTAGAGATCGCTCATCTCCATATAATGGAGTTCCCAGCCGCGACGTTGTGCTTCCAATAGCATAGCAAAACTGGTGTCTTTCTTGATGTTGATGGATGAAATTGGGTCCATCACTATTCCGAGTTTGATCATTCTTTCTCCTTAACCTAAATCGCCGAAACGCACTTGTAATGCAGTAATTGCGGTGAGCGCTGTGGTTTCTGTTCTCAGGACTCGTGGTCCTAGCAGGATATCAGTAAATTGGTAGTTAGCCGTCATAGCAATTTCATCTATTGATAAACCCCCTTCTGGGCCAATCAATAAACGTACTTTTTCCACAGGTAAAGGCAGGGTATTGATACTTTGGCTGGCTCGTGGATGTAAATTCAATTTTAAGCTGCCGTCATTTTCGGCGCACCATTGTTCAAGTTGCATCACTGGGCGAATTTCAGGAATACGGTTACGACAGCATTGTTCACAGGCGGCAATCGCAATTTTCTGCCACTGTTGGAGCTTTTTAGCCAGCCGGTCTCCATCCAGCTTTACGCCGCAGCGTTCAGATATTAGCGGTGTGATGGTATTTACCCCTAACTCTACAGATTTTTGGATGGTGAATTCCATTTTCTCACCGCGGGAGATGACTTGCCCTAGATGTAGATTAAGTGGTGATTCATTATCGGCAAGTGTGCTATTACTGATATGTACTTTGACCGATTTTTTGCTGGCTTCTGTAATTTCAGCATTGAAGATTTGATTACTGCCATCAAATAGTTGTAACTGTTGACCATGACTCATTCTGAGTACCCGCCCGACATGGTTAGCTGCCTCATCACTTAGATAAGTTTCAGTGTTAGATGAGAGTAATTCTGGATGATAAATGCGGGGTATACGCATGTTTTTCTTTCCTTCCTGCGGGGGTATACCCGTTATCTTTCAAGTTGCCTCTTGGTTGGCTGCACTCACTCACCCCGGTCACATCGTTTTCTATGACATAGTTATCTATGACATAGTTCTCTATGCTCCCGGGGATTCGCTCCCTTGCCGTCGCGATCCATCTTGAAATCCATTGGGTATATACATATGGCAATAAATAATGGTGACTATGATAAAGGAGGCTTAATCCAACTATCAAGTTATCTCTGACATCTCTTTTTATCTCTGGATAGATATTGCGAGTCTGCTCGCATATTTATATTTAATTTGACTGTTTTATATTTTTTTGTTGTTTTAAAGTGACGATGTTTATTATTATCTTTTTATGCTAAAGACATAATGAATATTTGTTTTGTTATTTAATCGAAATTTTAATTGTATAATAAAGTTAGAGGTGTTTTATTAAGTGGATTTTAACATTAATGTCTTTATTCTGGCCGTTTTTATTGGAATAGTGGCAGGAATAACTTTGAATAAAATGGTGTCACTATTCCCTAAAGTTATTTATGGGTATGAAAAGATAGTTTTTAGTTATTTCCAGGTTGAATTAGTGACGCTGTTTATAACGGCTTTTTTTATGATTTATTTTCCATTGAATTTCCATTTGTATGTTGTTTTAATATTTGTTTGGATGCTAATTATACTTTCTTTTATTGATATAAAAATTAAGTTATTGCCAGATGTAATAAATTATCCACTTTTATGGTTAGGATTATTATTGAATTTGAATCAAACTTTTGTGCCTATTGAACAAGCTGTGACAGGTGCGATTGCGGGTTATTTGATTTTATGGTCGATCTATTGGTTATTCAGAATAATTTGTGATAAAGAAGGATTAGGATATGGGGATTTTAAGTTAATGGCGGCGGTTAGTGCTTGGTTGGGGATTGGTGCAATTCCTTTATTAATGCTCTTATCCTCATTATTTGGTGTGATTGGGTGCTTGTGGATGTGGAGAATACGAGAAAATTACCAAGAGTCTATTGCTTTTGGCCCATATATAGCTCTTTCTGCGATCATCATGATCCACATGAATTTAAAGGGAATTGATGGGGTATCGTGGATGGCGCCCGATAGCTGAAAATGTATGGGCGCCAGTAGTTAAAATTGTGGTATCAAAACTGATAGTGAATCAATGCATCTTGCCAACGTTTGGGTTGTCCCAGGTATTTATCAAGAGAAATAATAGATAGCTCGTTTCTGTTATTTTCTAAAATAAACGTCGGGAAGCCAGAGCCGCCAAATTTTGCCAATAGTTCACGGCTTTTCCTAATGTGTTGGAGACTTTCTGATTCATTATTCAGTGTCAGCTCCTGCTGGAACAATTCTGAATTAAGCTGTAATTCATTTGCTAAATTCAATAATGTTTCAGTTTCACTGATTTTTAATCCACGAACATAATGCGCTTTTTGTACTGCCAGTAACATTTCGACACCTTTACCAGCCAGTTTTTCTGCTGCAAGAATGGCTGATATTGGTGGTAATGAATCCATAATCAGTGATTTATCGTTTAGCAGTGTGACATATTGCTCACTGAAAACTTGCCCGGTAAGGCTTGCAATTCGTTTATCCTGACTAAGGACATAATCACGCCATGCGCTGTCTGTTTGACGTCTGTTATCACCTGTCAGCATTCCGCCGCCATGTAATTCAATTTTCACATTTGCGACCTCTTTTGCTGCTTGTATCAGAGGGGAAACGCCATAACACCAGCCACACAGTGGATCATAGATATAATGCAGAGTCATTCCGGGCATATTACTTATTCCTGAAAAAGAGTTAATCGATTTATTGAGGCCACTTCATTTCGCCTTTCAACACCTTAGCACTTAATTCGAGACTGGATTTGTCTCCAAGTTTTGGATAGCACTTTTCCATTGCTGCTATCAGCGTTTTTGCATCTTTTGCTTTTGATAACTCTTTTTCAAAAGTAGTCAGGTATCTTTGCGTAAACTTGACTGATTCCAATGTCATTGGTGTGTTACCAATGAAATGTCCCGGAACCACAATTGTTGGTTTCAGTGCTTGTATACGATCTAATGTTTGCATCCAGTTTTTACGCGACTCTTTAGTCTGTGTATCTGCCATCCAGACATGAATGTTGCCTGAAACGGTGACGCCACCGACTACCGCTTTCAGTTTTGGAATCCAAACGAAAGTACGGTCAGCTGCAGGGCCATTAAGACCTTCGACGATTAACTTCTCACCGTCAACTGTAAAAGTGTTACCTTCCAACGGTTGCGGCACGATAACTTTTTTTGGGGCCTGTTCTTTCAGAACACCTCCCCAATAAGCTAGTTTGCCATCTTTGGTATTTTTGATTTCTTTAATGGTTTCTGGTGATGCAATGACTTTTGCGTTAGGGAACGCTTTGGTCAGTGTATCAAGGCCAAAATAGAAATCAGGATCGGACTGACTGATATAGATAGTTGTCAGTTTTTTGCCGGTATATTTAATTCTTCTGGCCAGTGCTTCAGCGTCATTTTTTTGGAACTGAGCATCGATCAGTACAACTTCTCTATCACCGATGATGAGCTCAGAAGAGACGGGAAATATGCTTCTTTCACCTGGATTGAAAACATCCAGTTTTAGGTTAACGGCTTGTGCCAGAGAGATGGTACCCATAGAAAGGATACCAGCCAGCGCAATATTTAGTATTGTTTTGCGAGTCATGATTGAATTCCTGATGTTGTGTGTAACAAGGTTCATAATAAGTTGCGTTTTTCGATGGAAAAACCGCATAATTGGCAATTATTTGTTGCATAAATCGAGCTAATTGATGGATAGAGTCACTGCTGCGCAGGTGTTCACTATAATTGTAGAACAAGGTAGCATGATTGCTGCATCGGAACGGTTAGATATGTCGCGGGCAATGGTATCCCGTTATCTGGCTGAAATGGAAAAATGGGCGGGAGTACGTCTGTTACATCGTACAACTAGAAAGATCAGCCTGACATCAGCAGGAGAGATTGCCTATCAGCGCAGTCGCAAGTTATTGCAACTGGCAGAGGAGATACCTGTTCATCAACCAGTCGAAGCGCAGGAGCTGAGTGGCCTTTTGCGGATAAGCAGCTCTCAGTCTTTGGCAATGAGTGCATTGTCTGTCGCTATCCCTGAGTTTATGCAAATTTATCCTCAGATAGCCATTGATATGCAGATTAGTAATAAGGCAATAAATTTGGTTGAAGAGCGGATAGATTTGGCATTACGGATCACTAATAATTTAGAACCGAATTTGATCGCTAGACCGCTATCGACTTGTCATTCAGTTGTTTGTGCTGCCCCTTCCTATCTGACGGGTAAAATGATCCCTCAAAAACCCGCTGATTTGGCCTTGCATAATTGTATGACTTATAACTTCTTTGGCAAAAGCCTTTGGTTATTTGAACGCCTGGGGGAGAAATATTCTGTTCCCGTCAGTGGTACTTTAAGTGCTAATGAATCCATTGTATTAATGGAAGCCACATTGCAAGGCGCTGGAATTGCTATGCAACCCTATTATTCCGTTGCTTCTCATTTGGCATCTGGAAAATTGATTCAGTTGTTGCCGGAATATCAACCTCAGGCTATGGGGATTTATGGCATTTATGCCAGCCGTCAAAATATGCCAGTAACGCTTAGGGCATTACTGGATTTTTTAGTGAAATGGTTTGTTTCTTCTCCATACTGGCAAAACTTAATGTTGAAAAGCTGACTCCAGTTTCTGAGGAAATAGTACGATCTGAGCTTTCAGATATTCAATAAAGGCATCGACTGGCGCAGAAGAAGGGCGATGAATGGGCTTTATCAGACTGACAGTAAAAGGAATGTTAATACTGAATGGGCGGGCGCATATTTCAGATTGGCCGTGGCAGCCCATATAATCAAGTACAGTCAGTGGATTAACAATAGAAACACCGATACCTTCCCGTACCATGGCGCATACTGACGCAGCACTGTGAGTTTCCATAATCATTCTGCGGTTAATATGATGCTCTGCAAATATCCCATCAATGAGCTGGCGGTAGCTGTCTGTTATCGATAGGCTAATAAAATTTTGTTCTCTGAAATCTTCGGGTGTTAGTAATGATTTATGACTGAGTGGATGAGTTGCGGGCAGTACGCAAATCTCATTCATCGTGATTAAGGTTTCTCTTTGAGTACCTGGTGGTGTTTGCAAATGTTCAGTCAAACCGAGGTCATAGCGTTGAGCTGACAGCCATTCTTCTAGCAGAGGGGATTCTTGTGGAATGATTGTCAAATTAGTATCAGGATATTGGCGAACGAAATTGTGGCAAACTTTCGGTAACAATGATTGAGAGAATACCGGCAAGCAGGCAATAGAAAGCTGGGCATGCTGAAATTTGCGGATACTTTCAGCTGCATTCATTATTCTTTCAAGCCCATAATAAGAGCGCTGAACTTCTTCAAAAAGGCGTAATCCTTGTGCTGTCGGATGCAAGCGGCCTTTTACCCGATCAAACAGTTTGAATTTTATCAAATGCTCGAATCGTGCTAATTCACGACTGACCGTCGGCTGTGATGTTTGTAATAAAACAGCGGCTTCCGTCAGGTTTTTTGCCGTCATTACTGCATGGAAGATTTCAATATGGCGCCATGAACAAGAGGACATAGATGATCCCTTCAGATGATAATCCGATATCACAGATGAATAGACTATAGCTAAACAGATATTTTTATTCCTGTTTTTTTACTGACAATAATAGGTGATCTACTGATTTTGTGAGAGAAACCCTGATGAATACTTTTGTCTGTAATAATTGTTCTGCTCTGATACCAGAGAATCTAAGTTGTTTGCCAGAGACTTATGGTACTCCGTTATGGATTTATGATAGCGAAACAATTATTCAGAGAATCAAAATATTACATCAGTTTGATGTGGTTCGATTCGCCCAGAAAGCTTGCTCTAATACTCATATTTTACGCCTTATGCGTGAGTATGGTGTGAAGGTTGATGCAGTTTCGCTGGGTGAAGTTGAACGAGCTTTGCGTGCCGGGTTTTGTTCTGGTCAAGAAACGGCAGACATTGTTTTTACCGCTGATTTAATCGATGTGCCAACACTTGAACGGGTAATTGAATTGGATATTCCGGTTAATGTGGGTTCTATCGATATGTTGGAGCAGATTGGTCAATATAGAAAAGGGCATCCGGTATGGTTGCGGATTAACCCGGGATTTGGTCATGGTCATAGTCAGAAAACCAATACGGGTGGTGAAAATAGTAAACATGGTATTTGGTACCAGGATCTGCCACAGGCAATTGAGAAAATACGTCACTATGAATTGAAGTTGCTTGGTTTACATATGCATATTGGCTCTGGTGTTGATTATCAGCACCTTGCCAGTGTGTGTGATGCAATGGTTGAGCAGGTTATTCTCTGTGGTGAAGATATTCAGGCAATTTCAGCTGGAGGGGGGTTATCTACCCCTTATCAGTTGGGAGATGAACAAATCGATATCACTCATTATTTTGGGTTGTGGGATGATGCACGCAAAAGAATTGAGCAACACTTGGGTCATAACGTTGAGCTAGAAATTGAACCGGGACGTTTTCTGGTTGCGGAATCTGGTGTTCTGATGGCAGAAGTCCGGGCGGTTAAGCAGATGGGTAGCCGTAATTATGTTCTGGTGGATGCTGGATTCAATGACTTGATGCGTCCTGCAATGTATGGCAGTTATCACCATATTTCAGTTCTGCCTTCTGATGAACGTAAAATTGAGCAGTTGCCATTACAGGAAACGTTAGTTGCGGGTCCGTTGTGTGAATCAGGTGATGTTTTTACGCAGGTTGAGGGGGGGGGAGTTGCGCCAAGAATGTTGCCGCCTGCTCAGGTTGGCGATTATTTGGTTTTCCATGATACAGGTGCTTATGGTGCGTCGATGTCTTCTAATTACAATAGCCGTCCGCTTATCCCCGAAGTGTTGCTCATTAATGGCAAGTTTCAATTGATTCGTCGTCGTCAAACGATTGAAGAGTTATTAGCATTGGAAGAGGTATCCTTGTCATAAAATACGGGGCGATACCTTGGGATATCGCCCCGTGATTAATTTTCACTCTTTTTCAGCCGTCAGTATCAAGCTGCTTTTGTTCTCGGCTTTTTAACTGGAACGGGAACAGCCAATGCTTCTGGTTCAAACTCATCGACATTAATAGAACGCAAACGACTTGCTTCGGCCCGTTTTAGAATTTCAGCCTCTTCTTGAGTAATCTTACGTTCTGCGAATGCTCGTTCTGCCAGTTTATCCAAGCGAGTAAAGCCAAGACGTTTACCAGCTTCGCGGCTCAGACGGGCATGGATCGGCTCTGCGGCAATAATGTCTTGCAGAGCTTCTTCCAATAATCCGTGAGGGTTGTACTCACTGGGTGTCAGGAATTGACCACGACCAATGCGATCACGGGTAGCTGAAGGCTGTTGTAAGAGCTGTGCTAATTTGTGATCTAGATGGTCAGATGGTGCCGAATTTACGCGTCCTAACGGGAAGACAATAACGCGCATCAGACCAGCAACCAGTCGGTTTGGGAAGTTACGTAGTAAGTTATCTATCGCCTGTTCAGCCTGATACAGACTATCCTGAACAGCCCACTGTACTAGCGGTAAATCTTCTTTTTGACGACCTTCATCTTCATAACGTTTTAAAGTTGCTGAAGCTAGGTAGGTTTGACTCAGAACATCTCCAAGACGGGCGGAGACACGTTCACGGCGTTTCAGGCTGCCACCTAATACACCCATTGCTACATCTGATAATAGCGCAAGGTTGGCGCACTGACGGTTTAATTGCTGATAGTAACGGCGTGTTGCATCATTGACGGGTGTACTGCTGGTACGGCCATTGGTTAGGCCAAGCCAGAAGCTACGCAACAGATTACTGGCAACGTGACCAAGGTGACGGAACAATGCTTTATCAAAATCTTTGATACGGTTATTCTCAGCAGCGGCCATTTCATCAAGGACATAAGGATGGCAGCGGATAGCGCCTTGACCGTAGATAATCATATTGCGGGTCAAAATATTAGCGCCTTCAACGGTAATGGCGATAGGTGCACCTTGATAAGCACGGGCAAGGAAGTTGGATGGACCGAGGCAAATACCCTTACCACCAGCAATATCCATTGCATCAATGACAGATTTCTGGCCTCTGTGGGTACAGTGATATTTTACAATAGCTGATAACACAGAGGGTTTCTCGCCCAGCATAATGCCTGTTGTAGCAAGTGTTGAAGCGGCGTCCATCAGATAGGCGTTACCAGCAATGCGTGCCAGCGGTTCTTCAATTCCTTCCATTTTACCAATTGGCATTTTGAACTGACGGCGGATATAAGAGTATGCGCCAATTGCCATAGCAACGCTTTTCACTCCCCCTGTTGCATTTGAAGGTAGCGTGATGCCACGGCCAACAGACAGACACTCAACCAACATACGCCAGCCTTGTCCGGCCATTTTCGGTCCACCAATGATGTAGTCGATTGGCACGAAAACATCTTTACCGCGAGTTGGGCCATTCTGGAATGGGATATTCAGTGGGAAATGGCGATGGCCAATTTCTACTCCCGGTATATTGGTTGGGATCAATGCACAGGTAATACCCAATTCTTCTGTATCACCCAGTAAATGGTCTGGGTCAGAAAGTTTGAAAGCCAGACCAAGCACGGTGGAGATAGGTGCAAGTGTAATGTAACGCTTGTTCCAGGTTAAACGCATACCCAGAATTTGTTCACCTTGCCATTCTCCCATACAAACAACGCCTGTATCTGGGATAGATCCAGCATCTGAGCCAGCTTCTGGACTGGTTAGTGCGAAACATGGGATCTCTTCACCACGGGCAAGCCCGGGTAAATAACGGTTCTTCTGCTCGTCAGTACCATAGTGCTGTAATAATTCACCTGGACCGAGGGAGTTAGGTACGCCGACAGTGATTGCCAAGATACCGGAAATACCCGCCAATTTTTGCAATACTCGCGCTTGGGCATAAGCAGAGAATTCCAGACCACCATATTCTTTTTTTATAATCATGGCAAAGAAACGATGTTCTTTTAGGTAGTTCCATAATTCAGGCGGCAAATCAGCAAGTTCATGGCTTATTTGGAAATCGTTTGTCATACGGCAAGCTTCTTCTACAGGTCCATCTAGAAACGCTTGCTCTTCAGCAGTTAGCTGAGGTTTTGGATAGTCATGTAATTTTTTCCAGTCGGGTTTACCGCGGAACAGTTCTCCTTCCCACCAGGTAGTACCGGCGTCAAGAGCTTCTTTTTCCGTGCGGGACAGACTTGGCATCACTTTACGGAAGGCTTTTAAGGCCGGAACAGTAAGTAGGGAATGACGCATTGGCGCAAAATTCAGCGGGAACAGAATAATGGCCATTGGTAACAACATCCAGTAGCTCCATGCATCAATAGCGCTCATCAAGACGGTATAGACAAGGAGCAGTAGGCTGCTGAGATTGAGGTTTACTTTGTGGTAGCAAAGCATCCCAATTAACACTAAAAATAGAACAATACTAAATGTGGTCATAATAAAGCTCCCGGTTAATCTCAGGGTAAGTCATCAGAGGTCTGACCTGTTGCAGTGTTCTTTTCTTTTTAGACGACTAAGGCGTTTTTATCAATATATTTACATCTTAATTACAATGTAGCTCACAAACTCATGGTGATCGGACATGGATTAATTTTTCTGAAATGTGATGGTGTCTTCTTTCAATTCTCCTGATCCGGTACACTGACATTTGGCACAAAATTAAAGATTACCTGACTGAAGTGAGGAACCTATGTATCAAGACCTGATCCGTAGTGAATTGAGTGAAGCCGCAGATACACTGGCAAAGTTTTTAAGTAACGATGCGAATATTGAAGCGATTCAAAAAGCAGCGGTATTATTGGCTGATTCATTTAAAGCAGGTGGTAAGGTGCTGTCCTGTGGTAATGGTGGCTCGCACTGTGATGCGATGCATTTCGCTGAAGAACTGACGGGCCGTTACCGTGAAAACCGTCCTGGCTACCCGGCTATTGCAATTTCTGATGTCAGCCATCTTTCTTGCGTCAGTAATGATTTTGGCTATGAATTTGTTTTTTCCCGTTATATGGAAGCGGTCGGGAAAGAGGGTGATGTGTTACTGGGTATCTCTACTTCCGGTAATTCCGGTAATATTATTAAAGCCATTGAAGCAGCTCGTCTAAAAGGCATGAAAGTAATTACGCTGACAGGCAAGGATGGCGGCAAAATGGCAGGAACGGCTGATGTGGAAATTCGTGTCCCGCATTTTGGTTATGCAGATCGTATTCAGGAAATTCATATCAAAGTTATTCATATACTGATTCAACTTATTGAAAAAGAGATGATTAAAGCTTGATTTTACAGGCTACAGAGGTAGGAAATGTGTGAGTTACTTGGCATGAGTGCAAATGTGCCAACAGATATCTGCTTTAGTTTGCGTGGTCTGATTCAGCGTGGTGGTCATACTGGACCCCACAAAGATGGTTGGGGGATCACTTTTTATGAAGGGCGGGGCTGTCGCACATTTAAAGATCATCAACCGGGTTATAATTCACCCGTTGCCCGCTTCGTGCAGGAATACCCGATTAAATCTGGAGTGGTGGTTTCTCATATCCGACAGGCTAACCGCGGTAATGTTGCGTTGGAAAATACTCATCCTTTTATTCGTGAAATGTGGGGACGTAATTGGACTTATGCCCATAATGGGCAGCTTCGAGGTTATCGGCAGCTTGAAACAGGTCAATATCGCCCCATCGGGCAAACTGACAGCGAACAT
This sequence comes from Photorhabdus heterorhabditis, assembly GCF_001280945.1. NCBI lineage: Bacteria > Pseudomonadati > Pseudomonadota > Gammaproteobacteria > Enterobacterales > Morganellaceae > Photorhabdus > Photorhabdus heterorhabditis. Next base: position 60,898 of record NZ_LJCS01000017.1, read on the forward strand.
GCTTTCTGTTGGATTTTGCATCGACTCTCACAAAAATATCCAAGGACTCCCTCTAATTGGTCAGCAGTATTTCGTTTCATTGCTTCATTAGCGGACGAACTCAGAAAGAAAGGTGTGTTTAATATGCTATTGTCAGATGGGTGTTTTGTGATGGCATATTGTTCAACTAATCTTTACTGGATTACCCGACGAGCACCATTTGGGAAAGCAAAGCTTCTGGATCAGGATGTTGAAATTGATTTCCAGCAGCACACGCAGCCGGATGATGTAGTTTCTGTCATTGTTACCCAGCCTTTAACCGGCAATGAATCCTGGAACCGGATTGAGCCGGGTTGCTATGCATTATTTCACCTTGGTGAACGCATATTGTGATTGATTTTGCAAAAGTGGCGATTTAATCGGTATAGCGTTAACAACATATTGACCATTGATGACGTTGATAGCAGCCGGTCGATGGGTTTTTATAAAATACTCATAGGCCGGTTGTAATTGCAGCCAAAACATATAATGGGAAGATGCCCGGTGACGTAACATATTTTGTGGTGTCATTCTGAATGGATAAATACTGATATTAATTTCATATTGTCCGTTCAGTAATGCACTTTTTACATAATGATAGATTTCATCCATATAACTGTTAGTCATAGCGTAACAACCTACAGATTTACATTCTCCGTGGATCATTAAATAGTTGCCGGAATAACCTCTGGATTTATCGTATTCATTTGGAAAACCGAGATTAATAGATCGGTAATACCGACTATTCGGATTTAATTGACTGGTTTTCACACGATAAAAACCTTCTGGGCTTTTTAGATCCCCTTCTGTGGTTTTGGGACCAAGGCCGCCAGAGTAATTACAGATGGGATAACTTTTAGCCAGTTGGTAGCTTCCATGGCTGCTTTTAATATAGAGCTCTAGCATCCGTTCTTCTTTGAATATTTGGATGAATACAGGATAACCAAGTTGTGTAGACGAGTTTGACTTAAACTCTACAGGAGTATCCTGAGCACAGATAGGGAATGAACTAAAAAGCATCAATATTATTGCAGCAAAAGCAGCAGTTTTTTTCATGTGACTACCATATAGAGACATAGCGAATTAACTAAAAATTTAGCTTAAGATTGCCATGAGTTATCAACTTTGTGAATAAAAAATAATAACCATGGCTTTTTTCTACAAAGTGATTATAAGATCAAAAAATAATCAATTGTCGGTAAAGGTGATATAATAGTTCGTTTTTTGCGATCTATTAACGGTTCAGTGCCAAAATTATTCCTGTTTGCTTGAACTAAATCACTTGATTAGTCAGACAGTCTAAGGGGGGAGATGTTAAAATTGCCGCCTTGAGATTAAGAGAAAATCGTAATGATTATTGGAGAATAATAACCTGAGCACAATTCGTGACTTAAGGGGTTTTTTATAGAGTGGCTATATTACCACCAGGTAATTTGTAGCATATGATTTAATTGATAAACTTGTGCAAATCTTATGATTAAAATTAAAAAAGGACTCGACCTACCGATTGCAGGGGTGCCTGCTCAAGTGATAGAAGACGGTCCGACTATTTGCCACGTAGCATTGTTGGGTGAAGAATATGTTGGAATGCGTCCTTCTATGTTGGTTAAGGAAGGTGAGCATGTTAAAAAAGGGCAGATTCTTTTTGAAGATAAAAAGAATCCAGGTGTGGTTTTCACCAGTCCGGCCTGTGGGCAGGTTGTGGCGATTAATCGCGGTGAACAACGTGTTTTGCAGTCAATTGTGATTGAGATAACGGGAGACGAACAGGTTAATTTTGACCGTTATGATCGTGCCCAACTTTCTCAGTTATCTCGTCAACAAGTAGAAAAGAATCTTATCGATTCCGGGTTATGGACTGCTCTGCGTACCCGCCCTTACAGCCGAAGTCCTGTTCCTGGCTCCTCGCCAAAAGCAATTTTTGTAACTGCTATGGATACTCAGCCTTTAGCTGCCAATCCACAGGTTATTATTGCTACCGAAGAAGAGGCTTTCATTGATGGCTTGAATGTGCTGACTAAACTGACTGAAGGTAAAGTTCATGTTTGCCACGGTGTAGAAAGTTTGCCGAATGTCGGTAATGATGCACAAATCACTTATAATCAGTTCTCTGGTCCGCACCCGGCGGGATTAGTTGGAACTCACATTCACTTTATTGAACCCGCCAGTGCAACTAAAACTGTATGGCACCTGGGATATCAGGATGTGATTGCTATCGGTAAGTTGTTCACTACGGGTACTCTTTATACTGACCGTGTTATTGCATTAGCCGGTCCACAGGTTGAGAAGCCACGTCTTATACGTACCCGTCTGGGGGCAGATTTGCTTGAGTTGACTCAGGATCAATTGAAAGAGGGTGAAAACCGTATTATTTCAGGTTCTGTGTTGTGCGGTACTCAGTCAGATGACGCTCGCCATTATCTTGGCCGTTTCCACACTCTGGTTTCTGTTTTGCGTGAAGGCCGTGAAAAAGAGCTGTTCGGTTGGATCATGCCGGGTTCTGATAAGTTTTCTATTACTCGTACTACTATTGGTCATTTCCTGAAAAATAAATGTTTTGCTTTTTCAACCACAACTAATGGCGGTGAACGTTCTATGGTACCAATCGGTAACTATGAGCGTGTTATGCCTTTGGATATCATGGCAACACATTTGCTGCGGGATTTACTTGCAGGTGATACCGACAGTGCTCAGGCGCTGGGTTGCCTGGAGTTAGATGAGGAAGACCTGGCACTTTGTACCTACGTCTGTCCGGGCAAATATGAATATGGTCCGGTATTGCGTGAAGTGCTGACTAAGATTGAGCAGGAAGGATAATCCATGGGCCTGAAAAACTTTTTTGAAAAAATTGAGCACCATTTTGAGCCCGGAGGCAAGTTAGCAAAATATTATCCGTTGTATGAAGCGGTAACCACGATTTTTTATACACCAGGTACAGTAACTTCTGGCCGTGCTCATGTCCGTGACGCTATCGATCTAAAGCGTATGATGATCACGGTATGGTTGGCGGTATTCCCGGCAATGTTCTGGGGGATGTATAACGTTGGTCAGCAGGCGATTCCGGCACTGTATCATTTATACAATGGTGCCGAACTGCAACAAATTTTGGCATCTGACTGGCACTATCGTGTTGCGCAATTTTTGGGCGCATCACTGACGCTGGATGCGGGTTACGGCAGTAAAATGTTGCTTGGTGCCACTTACTTTCTGCCCATTTATATCGTCGTATTTGTGGTTGGTGGTTTTTGGGAAGTACTGTTTGCCATTATCCGTAAACATGAAATTAACGAAGGATTTTTCGTTACTTCTATTCTGTTTGCACTGATTGTTCCACCAACGATTCCTCTGTGGCAGGCGGCGCTGGGTATTACATTCGGCGTTGTCATTGCGAAAGAGGTCTTCGGTGGTACAGGCCGTAACTTCTTAAACCCGGCACTGGCTGGCCGAGCTTTTCTGTTCTTTGCTTATCCTGCACAGATTTCGGGAGACTTGGTATGGACTGCGGCTGATGGTTTCTCTGGTGCGACCCCGTTATCTCAATGGGCGGCTGGTGGTAGTCAGGGATTAGTGAATACGGTTACCGGCCAACCTGTTACCTGGATGGATGCTTTCATTGGCAATATTCCTGGTTCTATCGGTGAAGTGTCTACTCTGATGATTTTCATCGGTGGCGCACTTATTCTGTTTACCCGCATTGCTTCATGGCGCATTGTCGCCGGGGTTATGCTGGGTATGGTTGCAACTTCTTACTTGTTGAATGCTATCGGCTCAGATACTAATCCTCTGTTTGCAATGCAGTGGTATTGGCATATGGTTCTGGGTGGTTTCGCGTTTGGTATGATTTTTATGGCGACAGATCCGGTATCCGCTTCATTTACTGATAAAGGTAAATGGTGGTACGGCATTCTGATTGGTGTGATGTGTGTTCTTATCAGGGTTGTTAATCCAGCATACCCAGAAGGTATGATGCTGGCGATTCTGTTCGCAAACCTGTTTGCGCCATTGTTTGATTATCTGGTAGTGCAAGCCAATATTAAGCGGAGAAAAGCCCGTGGCTAATGATAAACCCAAAAATAATGACAGCATCGGCAGAACGTTTATCGTTGTTTTTGTGCTATGTCTCGTTTGCTCAATTGTTGTAGCAGGTTCTGCGGTAGGGTTGAAATCTCAGCAACAGGAACAAAAACTGCTGGATAAACAACGTAATATTCTTGATGTTGCTGGCTTATTGAAACCTCAAATGAGCGCTGATGAAGTTAAAGAAACGTTCAGAAGCCGTATTAAAACTGAGTTACTGAATCTGGAGACTGCAACGCTTGAAAGCAGTCAGGGCAAGTTTAACTTGAACGATGCACTGCGCGGTGATGATACCAGTATCGCATTACCACCTGAGAAAGATCTGGCGAAAATCCGCCGTCGCGCCAATATGGCCGAGGTCTATCTGGTGAAAAATGAGCAGGGTAAAACCAGTGAAATCGTTTTGCCTGTTTATGGTTCTGGTTTGTGGTCTGTCATGTATGCCTTTATCTCCGTTGATGTGGATGGCAGAACGGCTCGTGGTATCACTTATTATTCGCACGGTGAAACACCGGGGCTGGGTGGTGAAGTTGATAATCCACAATGGCGTAAGCAGTGGGTAGGCAAAAAACTGTATAACGATGAAGGTAATCCGGCAATCAAAATTGTCCGTGGCGGTGCGGCTACTGATGACCCGTATGGTGTTGATGGCTTGTCTGGTGCGACTCTCACCTCTGCCGGTGTCCAGAACATGTTTAATTTCTGGTTAGGGGATAACGGTTTTGGTCCGTTCCTGAAAAAAGTGCGCGAAGGAGCGTTGAAAGATGGCTGATAGTAAAGAAATAAAGCGAGTCCTTCTTGGGCCACTATTGGATAACAACCCGATTGCATTGCAGGTTCTGGGGATCTGCTCAGCGCTGGCTGTAACAACCAAACTGGAAACTGCATTGGTGATGACCATGGCGGTAACATTGGTTACTGCGTTTTCCAGCTTTTTTATCTCGTTGATCCGTCATTACATTCCTAGCAGTGTGCGAATTATTGTACAGATGGCAATTATTGCATCACTGGTTATCGTCGTAGATCAGATCTTGCAGGCATATGCTTATGAAATTTCCAAGCAGTTGTCTGTATTTGTTGGCCTTATCATTACCAACTGTATCGTGATGGGACGTGCAGAAGCCTATGCAATGAAGTCCCCTCCCATTGAGAGCTTCATGGATGGTATCGGTAATGGTTTAGGTTACGGGGTTATTCTGGTACTGGTTGGCTTCCTGCGTGAGTTGTTCGGCTCCGGTAAACTGTTTGGTATTACCGTTATGGAATCCGTACAGAATGGTGGCTGGTATCAGCCGAACGGATTGTTCCTGTTAGCACCTAGCGCGTTTTTCATTATTGGTATGCTGATTTGGGGTCTGAGGACTTTGAAACCGGCGCAGGTTGAGAAAGGATAACTGACAACATGGAACATTATATTAGCCTGTTTGTCCGCGCTGTCTTTATTGAGAATATGGCGTTGGCTTTCTTCCTCGGAATGTGTACTTTCCTGGCGGTATCGAAAAATGTAGCGACAGCGTTCGGTCTGGGTATTGCTGTAACGGTGGTGTTGGGGATCTCCGTTCCTACCAATAATTTGGTGTATAACCTGGTTTTGCGTGATGGTGTATTGGTTGAAGGGGTTGACCTTAGCTTCCTGAACTTTATCACCTTTATCGGTGTAATCGCGGCGTTGGTGCAGATTCTGGAAATGATCCTTGATCGCTATTTCCCTTCACTCTATAACGCTCTTGGCATTTTCTTGCCACTGATTACCGTTAACTGTGCAATTTTCGGTGGTGTTTCTTTCATGGCGCAACGTGACTATAACTTTTCTGAATCCATCGTGTATGGCTTTGGTTCAGGTATAGGTTGGATGTTGGCAATTGTTCTGCTGGCTTCTATCCGTGAAAAGATGAAATACGCTGATGTTCCGGCTGGTTTAAAAGGGTTGGGGATCACCTTTATCACCACCGGTTTAATGGCATTGGGCTTTATGTCCTTCTCCGGTGTGCAGCTATAAGGGCGAGAAGAGTTCATGGATATAATAATTTTAGGCGTAGTGATGTTTACCCTGATTGTGTTGGTACTAACAGCGCTGATTTTGTTCGCAAAATCAAAGTTAGTTAACACTGGGGATATCAAAGTTGAAGTTAATGGTGATCCGGAAAAGAGCTTTACTGCTCCTGCCGGTGATAAATTACTGAATATGTTATCAAGCCAGGGTATTTTTGTATCCTCTGCTTGTGGTGGTGGTGGATCTTGTGGTCAGTGCCGCGTAAAAATTAAAGATGGCGGTGGCGATATTCTGCCGACAGAGCTTTCTCATATTAATAAGCGTGAAGCGAAAGAGGGTTGCCGTCTGGCTTGTCAGGTCAATGTAAAACAGAACCTGAAAATCAGCCTGCCAGAAGAGATATTTGGTGTTAAGAAATGGGAATGTGAAGTTATCTCCAATGATAACAAAGCAACTTTCATTAAAGAGCTGAAATTGAAGATCCCTGATGGGCAAGTCGTACCTTTCCGTGCGGGTGGTTATATTCAGATTGAGGCTCAGCCACATATTGCGCGTTACGCGGATTACGATGTGCCAAAAGAATACCGTGAAGACTGGGATAAATTTAATTTGTTCCGTTTCGTTTCTGAGGTGAAAGAGCCAACCGTTCGGGCTTATTCGATGGCAAACTACCCGGAAGAACGCGGTATTATCATGCTTAATGTTCGTATTGCGACGCCGCCGCCAAGGGATTCGGAAGCGCCTCCGGGAATTATGTCTTCTTATATTTGGTCACTCAAACCCGGTGATAAAGTGACTATTTCTGGTCCGTTCGGTGAATTTTTCGCAAAAGATACTGATGCGGAAATGATCTTCATCGGTGGTGGTGCAGGTATGGCGCCAATGCGTTCTCATATCTTTGATCAGCTTAATCGATTGAATTCCAAACGTAAGATTAGTTTCTGGTATGGTGCTCGTTCTAAACGTGAAATGTTCTATACAGAGGATTTCGATCAACTAGCGGCTGAAAATAAAAATTTTACCTGGAATGTTGCCTTATCTGATGCATTGCCTGAAGACAATTGGGATGGTTACACCGGCTTTATCCATAATGTTCTGTATGAGAATTATTTGAAGGATCATCCAGCTCCTGAAGATTGTGAGTTCTACATGTGTGGGCCTCCGGTCATGAATGCCGCAGTGATTAAGATGTTAAAAGATCTCGGTGTTGAGGATGAGAATATTATGTTAGATGACTTCGGTGGCTGATAAGTCATAAATAATTTGATTTTAATGACTGGCGCCCACAATTTTGTGGGCGCTAACGATTCAGAAGAGTAATTAATATTGTGCGTAAAAAGATAAATAGCTGGATAGCGTTAACGTTTGCAGTGTTGCTGTTGGCATCATGTGGTGGTTTGGAACAGAAAAATATTAATGGGCAAACGATGGGGACTTACTACTCCATCAAAATTGTTACAGATTCATCGGCCCCTTCACCAGAAACGCTGCAAAAAGAGATTGATCGTTTGCTGGAAGAAGTTAACGACCAGATGTCGACTTATCGCCCTGATTCTGAATTGAGTCGTTTTAATCAAAGTCGTGAAATTAATAAACCATTCCCTGTATCGCCAGCGACGGCAAAAGTCGTTAAGGAAGCGATTCATATTAGTAAATTGACGGATGGTGCATTAGATGTGACGGTTGGCCCATTGGTTAATTTATGGGGTTTTGGTCCTGAAGGTCGTGTGACGAAAGCACCTTCTGAGAATGAATTAGAAAAACGCCGTGAATGGACAGGGATTGAGAAACTGGCGGTAGAAGGCAATAACCTGATTAAAACCGTTCCAGAGCTGTATGTCGATTTGTCATCTATTGCTAAAGGTTATGGTGTAGATGTTGTTGCTGAATATCTGGAATCCCAAGATATCAAAGATTATATGGTTGATATTGGTGGTGAAGTCCGTACATCAGGCCATAATGGTAAAGATCTGGCGTGGCGGATTGCGATTGAAAAGCCATCTGACACCGGAATGGCACAAAGTGCTCAGGAAGTAATAACGCCTGGGGATATGTCGATAGCGACTTCTGGTGATTACCGTAATTACTTTGAGCAAGATGGTGTGCGTTATTCACATACGATTGACCCAAAAACAGGAAACCCTATTTCTCATAATTTAGTCTCTATTACAGTGATTGCTCCGGTTTGTATGAGTGCTGATGGGCTTTCTACCGGACTGAATGTTTTAGGGCCGGAAAAAGGGATGGAAGTAGCAGAAAAACTTAATATCCCAGTTTTTATGATTATAAAAACGAAGAAAGGTTTTGAAGAGCGTTACAGTAAAGCCTTTGAGCCATACCTACAGAAAAATCAATGAGAAGGGGAAAGAAGTGCTGAAAGTATTTATTGCAGCCTTCGTCTTTTTCCTGCTGGCTTTTGCGGGAATGTCGTTGGGCTATATGATTAAACGTAAAAGCATACAAGGGAGTTGTGGTGGTTTAGGCAGCATTGGCGTAGAGAAAGTCTGTGATTGTCCAGAACCTTGTGATGCTCGTAAAAAGCGAATGGCGCGTGAAGCGGCTCGGCAGATTCAATTAGAGAAACGTCGGATTATCTGAGTTTAACGAATTTGCGGAATTCTCTTTCCTGAATACTAATTGAGAGCAAAGCGAACTTTTAGTATTTGGGGGAGATAGGGATAAAAAGTGGATTGAATGGAGATTTAAGTGTTAACAGGGCGCGAAAATGATTCGAAAAGTAGCGATATGTTACTATGCAGAGTTATTAAAACGTATACGAAACCACGTTTAGCTGAGCTGACAACTATCAAGAATGGATGTCAGATTAAATGTGACCGATTAAAACAGTGTAAAGTGAGTTTAATCGGGTATTTACAAGATCTTTTTTATTTACCATAATTACCCCAGTTATTAATAAATTAAACACAATAATATTAATCACATAGCTTAATGTTTTTTACATAGGTATTAGGCGACGCCCAGGATATTCTTTTACATACCAAATAATTCTCACTTTTTAATTTATAATCCACATAAAAAGATAGAGGAAAACTTAAAATAAATGAAGAAAAAGCTATTACGGCTGAATATTTAACATAGGTATCATGATGCTTAGGATAACTACCAGTTATATAAACAATAATAACTAAAACCATATGATATGAAATCAAAGGAAAAGAGAAAAATATTATAAAAACATGACCTGAGAATGTTATTTTATCTTCCATTTTAACTAAAGAAATTAAATTTTCCCCAGTTAAAAAGAAACCTGATAGCGCTAAAATAAAAATAGCAATGGCACAGATTATTGGTAAGATATTTTTCTTATTTTCCATAGTTCACCCAGTTATTAATAAATTAAACGCAATAATATTAATCACATAGCTTAATGTTTTTTACATAGGTATTAGGTGACGCCCAGGATATTCTTTTACATACCAAATAATTCTCACTTTTTAATTTATAATCCACATAAAAAGATAGGGGTAAACTTAAAAT
>NZ_LJCS01000018.1:0-70272 GCF_001280945.1 Photorhabdus heterorhabditis
TCTTTGTTGGCTGCGTTCACTTACCCCAGTCACATAGTTATCTATGCTCCTGGGGATGCGTTCTCTTGCTGCCGCGATGCATCTTGAAATCCATAGGGTATACATGCAAATATGATAAAATATTTACATGTATATTTATCAATTAATCCAATCGTACTCAATTAATTATATTCTTGAGTGACTCAATTAGACCCAATATCATCATGCCCTTCTTCAAATTCCCATTGAATATTATATTTGTCTATAAAATAAAAATACCTGATCTTTCCTATAATCTTACAGGTTTCTTGTTTTAGATCAGTATTTTTTTCATCTTCCTCATTAAAGAACATAAACTCATCACTAGTGATTTCATCTATCTTATATGCTTTATATAATGGTGATGAATTTATCAATCTGACATCAGGAAAATTTTTTACGTGCTCAAATACACTATCTATATTTTGTACTCTAAAACAAATATGTCCAACACCACCAATGTCATTAGCCTCTTTTAACTCAATCCTTTTTATTCCGGTTGGATTGTGATATTCCATCAGTTCAATAAAAACCCCAGTCCCAGGAATTTCCAGGAATGCTATTGATACATCCACCTGATCAGCGTTATCAATGAAACCAGCCGCTTTTGAAAAGCCACTATTTTTAAAATGAGGAAATAATTGCTTTGGTATCGCCCCAAATAAATTACTATATAAATCAATTGCTTCCTGAATATCATCTACGACGATATTAATATGACCTAATCCTTTAAAGTTTATCATTACTTTTTTCTCCGCTAGTTTATATTAATCTTCTGTTTATATAACGTACAATTTGGTTTGAAATGAGAGAATAAAAAATTATTAAAACAGAATTAGTAACCATATTGGTTAAAGTAAGACTATATATTATATCAGAATACATTTCATTAAAAGCCAAATAATCAGTTATGGTTGTATATACCACAACAACTACTACAAATGAGAGTATTGATGATGTTATAAAAGACAATTTCTTATTTCTGTAGAAATAAGAAAATATTATAGAATTTAAAACAAATGCTACGAATGAACCAAATATATTAGCAACAAACAAATTAGAAATTGGATTAAAAGTATTATAATAATCCATACTCCCCTCAAAAACATCAGGATAAGGCATCGAAATTACAATATTTGTGATCAAAATCATAATTAAATTAGTGATTGCCTCTAATGCTATAATGAGTAGGACTGTTTTTCTTGCATTAAAGCTGGAGAAAATATCTACCATGGAGAAACATAACATGTAAGTAACCGTGGAAGGGATTATTACATAATCACCAACACTCACTAACCTGTAAGCAATCAAATGTGAAGTAATTGACAAACAAATAAATAATGAAGCAAAAACAATATTATAAAATTCAGATCTATTTCTGGTTCCCAATCGATTATAAGTCATCTTTCTTTATTTCCATTTTAATATTATCCAAGAACTCTTTCTCTGTACAATTTCCATCATTGAACAATTTTAAGAAAACATCATAATAAGTAAGATATTTTACCATCAATAATTTGTCACTCGTTGCCAAATTATTGTAATAGCTATCTGCAAAACTTCTTAATTCCATTGACGAGTTTATATCATGCTTGTTAATATGATAAGAAACAAAGAAATTTCCTGAAAATAATTTTAAACTGTCAATCTTTACGTGCAAACTTTCTTCTTTCAATAAATCCTTCAAATAATAAAAATAATCAATTACTCTGCGAAAAATCGACATTATAAATCCTCCATTCACAAATAGTATAGACATTTCTTTGATCATATAAATCCTTACTTTCCACAACCTTGCAATAATCTTCTGTTACATATAAATACTCATGAAAAAATACAGATTCAATCTCGAATTCCTTTGAGCAACAAACAGCGATCTTATTCTTCTCAATTTGTTTCGCAAAAGGTCTATTACCCAAGAACCGGGCTGTAAGCAAATATTGAGTATCTTCTCCTAACTCTTGCCCTCTGATGTATAATCCGAGAGAAAAATAGTTATCTATCAGAGGGACCCTATATATCTCAGGGTTACGAAAATTTCCTTTACCACTAATCAACCATTCTGGATTCAAATTTAACCCTTCCGCGATCCTGTTCGAGAGCTTTGACTCATCAAGATTATTTCTAATAATGTAGTTTAATGATTGCTGAGCCAATCGGCAGCGCTTTGCTGCTTCCGCCTGAGAAATATCCAGCTTATATAGTACAAATTTCAATCTATCTGCAAGATTTTTCATATATTAATATTATCTTATTGATTTTTAATATTTTTATAGATTTATTATTGATAAATCCTTTCCCTGTATATGGCTATACTTACAACTAGTATTATGCAATACCTTAATAACTCCAGATTATAACTAACATTATGAAAAATTTATCTATTTTTTAGCAATTTATACGTTAATTTCTCCATGAGAACTACAAATTTGTTATTAAAATACAAAATACTTGTTGAAAATTCATGTGTGAGTAGTTACATTAAACTTATTGAGATTTTATAAAATTTTCTTAAGTATATTTGTAGGTTATTTTTCGTATTATATTTATTTGAAATAGCTATATTTTTTAAATTTGGGGTTATTACAGCTGAAAACTCACCTTAACCATACACAGATAACCAGTCTTACTGGCTATGGAAGTGAATTAATTGTACAAATACTTATATAATTTTGGAGAATTATTGTGGACAAAAAAGATTGGCATCCCGCTGATATTATTGCCGCTTTAAAAAAGCAAGGAACAACCCTCTCAGCCGTATCTCGCAAAGCAGGGTTAGCATCATCCACACTGAGTAATGCATTACACCGCCAATGGCCAAAAGGAGAAGCAATAATCGCCACAAATTTGGGGTTGCTTCCCTCCGAAATATGGCCTTCTCGTTACAAAAATAAAACGAATAGTGTGAACAAATTACTTTAAGAGGGAAGTATAACGAGAAAAATAGAAATGAATCAGCGTGTTTTTCATAATCTACATTAATAGTGAAGGAAGGGCTATTGATTAAAGAAAATAAAATTAATCTATAGCAGATAATTGACAATTAAAGTTTTATATCCCCCAGAAAACTACACGATTAATTTTGGGGGAAACTCAGATTTTATTCTATCACTCCGGCAGTTCAGGCCAATCCATTTCCTGTGAAATATCTATCCGATTAAGCATCACTCTGCATTCCTTCCATGTCAATAAAGCCAATTTCTCTTCTTCCGTGGCAATATCTAAATCGATAGCATCCTGTAATAATGCGATTTTATTTGTTGCCTCGGCCATTAATTGCTGTTTTTTGAGTTTAGCATAAGGCTTTAAAATCATTTTTATTACTCATAAGTTCTCCCTTAAGGAAAAACCAATGCTTTCATTAAACAAAACCCTGAGTTAATAAGGATAAAAATAAAATATCCACCTTATCATCGAATATTATTTTTAGATTTCATTTCAATCACAGACTCTTTCTAATAAAGGACGATGAAAGATTTTTATAACTAAATACGATTAATCATTTTAATATAGTTTATGAAAAAAATATCTTCCATTGAAACCAAAATATATCCAAACTACCTATTTACATTCAACGTTCGCTCCTCCTACCTTCTAGCGATTTTTCTGTTTCAGCGTAAATATGTTGGCATAAGTAATCATTCTCATGCTGCAATGATATAAAATTATTTTTTAATCAAAATTAAAAATTTAAAACTCCAATAACACAAGTAAACTTTACAAACTCATAAAAATACTCTTAAGTATTTATTAACCTGAACTATCCAGAAATAGGTCTATTCTTAAATATGTAGATAGCTCGATTATTAATACTTATAAGCCTACTTTAAGTAAGGGAGAATTGTATGCCATCAAGAAGAGACGTCATGGTTGGAGGGTTAAGTCTTGCTGCTGCCGGTATTCTATCCACGGTATCTTCAACCAACGCTGCAACTGCTAATATAAAACTGCAAGAAGCTTATAAAGCAAGTAATACAGAAAAAGCACTTGATATTATTAGTCTTTATGATTTAGAAGAAGAAGCTCGTAAATTGATCCCTGCTTCTCATTTTGGTTATATTAGCAGTGGTTCAGGTGATGAATGGACTTTACGTGAAAACACGAGAGCCTTTGATAATTACCAAATTATTCCGCGCTATCTCGCAGGAGTAAAAGATCCTGACACAACAACCGAATTACTCGGCAGCAAAGTGGATATACCTATTTTCGTTCCTCCAATGGCAGCACATGGGCTGGCTCATATTACCGCGGAATTGGGAACAGCTAAAGGAGCCGCCGATGCTGGTGCACTGTTTACTGCACAAACGCTGTCTAATTCATCTCTTGATGAGATAGCCAAGATAAGTAATGGCCCCAAATGGTTCCAAATTTATTTTACCAAAGATATGGGCATTAACCGTGAACTGATACACCGGGCTAAAGCTATGGGCGCCACTGCAATAGTATTTACGGTTGATTTAGAATGGAATGGTAACAGGGAGGCCGATAAACGTAATAAATTTGTCTTCCCAAATTCACTTCCGTTTCCTAACATCCCTAATGCTCCTGTTGGTGCAACATTAAAAGAGATTTCTTCCATATTTAAACGGGATCTTGATTTCAAAGATCTAGAGTTTCTTGCCAAAGAATCGGGCCTTCCAATTATCGTAAAAGGTATTCAATCTGCCGAAAACGCTAAAGAATGTGTTGACTACGGAGCCTCGGCTATTCAGGTATCTAACCACGGTGGCCGACAGTTGGATACTGTCCCGGCAGCAATCACTTCATTACCAGGCATTGTTGAAGCTGTTGGGTCTAAAATTCCGGTCTATTTAGATGGAGGTATCCGCCGCGGCGTTCATGTATTTAAAGCTCTCGCATTAGGTGCTAAAGCTGTCGCTATCGGCAGACCAATTTTATATGGACTCGCATTAGGCGGAGCGCTAGGCGTTACATCCGTTTTAAATCTACTTAAGGATGAACTCAAACTTAGTATGAAACTGGCGGGATGTGCAGCCATTAAAGATATCGAGAAAAAATTTATCAGTCTAATTTAGCTCTTAACTAACTGATAAAAAACTCAGCCCCGTTTCATTTGAAATATGTAATTTCAGGAAATGGGGCAAATTACATTACATTTATAAACGATGGATCTTATAATGAAAAAATCTTTTATTTTACTTGCTGCTACCCTCTTTACATCTGGAGTTCAAGCTGCGGAATATGTCATTGATCCTAATCACACCAACGCCCGTTTTCAGATAGATCACTTCGCTACTACCACTAACCACGGTGGTTTTTATAATTTAGAAGGTAAAATAGAATTCTCACCAGCAGAAAAAAGAGGTATCGTCGATATATCCATTCCAATAAAAAATATCAATAGCGGTTCAACATCATTTGATAATCATTTAAAAAGCACTGATTTATTTGATGAAGTAAAATATCCAGTCATTCGTTTTGTTTCAACAAAATGGAATTTCGAAGGAGATAAAGTTAAAAGTGTTGATGGAAATCTCATATTAATGGGTCAAACACACCCTATTACCCTGAATGCAACAAAGTTCAACTGTTACCAAAGCCCAATTCTTAAGGTGGAAGTTTGTGGTGGAGATTTCCAGGCTCAATTAGACCGCACTCAATGGGGAATGAATTACCAGGTTAAAGAAGGCATTAGCAAACAAGTCGATTTGTATATTCAAGTCGAAGCTGCAAAAAAATAATGGGTGATTATCTTCTATATTAATTATTTATTCCCCCTTAAAGTTTCCTTTAAGGGGGAATGTTTCATATATACCCAATGGATTTCAAAATGGATCGCGACGGCAAGGGAGCAAATCCCCGGGAGCATAGATAACTATGTCATAGAGAACTATGTGACCGGGGTGAGTGAGTGCAGCCAACAAAGAGGCAACTTGAAAGATAACGGGTATAAATATTAATGCAGTACACGAGATGCAAGTGACTCATCGATATCTATCTCATAAATTTTCTGTTCTTCTATTCTACTACGTAAAGCGTCTTCAACTAATGTAGAGAAACCGGTCATCATTTGGCGTTCCATAATAATGCCTTTTGGTTCAGGCCATGGAAGATTAGCGATTGGCCAATCGCAATACAATTTATAATAATTAAATTGCTCTAACTTCCCTTTAGCTCTATCAAAATCATTATTCCAGTAAGCATTTCCCAATTGAAAGTTTATATAAAAATCATCAAAGCTACCGAAAATCTCATAAACATAATCAGCGGTTTTCAGCATATTTTTCCATGCCATTTCTTCACTGATATAATCAGCACAAAAGCAGTTACGACTTAAAACGATTGCAAGCCATAAATCGAATCCCCACACCAATGCCGGTGGACGCCCATTAACAGACTGAGAACATTTACGAATATAGTCAGGTGTTACCTCAGCTAATTTAGCAAGAATTTTAAATATTTTTCCATCACTAAGAGCAGTATCAACAACAAAATGTTTTGAATGTATCCCATCCCATAAGGTGGTTATCATTTTCATATAACCTTCTTCATCAATAATTCCCCAGTCGCTATATAATTGGGATTGATGTTCCTGGGCAGCTGATAATGGTAACAGATAATAACAATAATCGTCATGAACAACACGTGACTGTAAAGGATAATGTTCCAAAGTTTCACTCCAAAAACCGAACCAATAGTCACTGACAATATTCAACCGCAATACCTGACGCTTCTCTTCCGGTAAAAGAGATAAACCCGCTTGTTGATAGTAACGCCGTTGCTCCCATTCAGGACGTTTAATAATACGATAAATAATGACAGACAGTAACATTACTACCAATAATGCTACACTTCCTACCTTAGCCAAAAGTAAATAGTCTTCATCTGGAAAAGATACATCACCTATTATTAATAATATAATTGCTACAGATAATATAATCCCCATACATATCGCAATCAAAAATAGAATATTAATGACTGAATATAAAAAACGCATAAAAGGAGATTTTCTTCTCTCACAGATAATATTCTTTATTATCTGATAACCTTTAACAGGGAACTGTCTGTAATGAGGCTGATTTTGTAAAAGGTTTTTCATCACAAATGATTCCTTTTCGGAAATTACCTGTCATACATGATAATTCTTATCTGTGTTATCACAAACTTCAAAGAAACATTATTTTTGTGGCTAAGTACCAATTTAACCAAATTAACTCTATCAGGGGACAATCTCGATGAACTTTTCTGGATAATATTTTCTATCGTAGAAACATGATAACATCACAACATTGTCATCATGCTGGTTGTAAGGGGCGCAATGGAACTCGTTAATCAAAAAAAGTTAATGGAACAGGCGGAAGCTATTTGCCAGGCTCGGGGAGTCCGCTTTACCCCACAGAGGCTTGAAGTTTTACGTCTGATTTCAGAGCAACCTGGAGCAATCAGTGCTTATGATTTGCTGGATTTATTGCGAGCAGCAGAACCACAAGCTAAACCCCCAACCGTCTACCGAGCACTGGAATTTCTGCTAGAACAGGGATTTATTCATAAAATAGAATCTACCAACAGTTATGTGCTGTGCCACCATATTGAACAACCAAGCCACACCTCAGCGATGTTTATTTGTGACCGCTGCGGCTCGGTTTCAGAACGGGATGGCGGTGCCGTTGAATCTGCTATTCAACAATTAGCAAAAACTGCCGGATTCAGTTTACGTCATACAGTAATTGAAGCTCACGGATTGTGTTCACCTTGTGAAGAGATTGAATCTTGCTCTGAACGGGATGAATGCCAACATGACCACAGCATTGAGGTAAAAAAGAAATAAGCAGTCAGTACTTATCCCAATAGGCTACTTTATTTGCCACTGGTTGCAAAAAAATGAACCCGGGCAATACTCAGACAAAAGCTTTAGTTTTTGCATGCACTTTAATACGGTCAGAAAGGTGAACGAAGCGAGTCATCCTCGCATATTATTACTATGTGTACACTCCAATTGTGTACGCTCCATTCTGCTGTGCTGTCTGTATTCACTGTTCATTCACAAGAACAGCCGCAATAATTACACCTACTGAGTTAGACTCTTAATTTTGCTACAAATCAGCTATCAGGATAAAAAGACAACCGCAGAATCACGTTTAAGACAATCGTAATGATACATTCAATAACATGATTCTGCCGGAATATTACAATGTCCTGATCATCACTCAAAAAACAGTGACTTAATATATTACTATCAGATCCAGCCACAGCTACGAATCACTCCGACCGCCAACCCTTCGATTGTTAAGTTTTGATCACGTAGATCAACAACTATTGGTTTAAACTCTGAGTTTTCTGCCAGCAATTCAACTTTATTCCCAGTCTGTCTAAAACGTTTTACCGTTACTTCATCTTCAATACGGGCAACAATAACCTGCCCATTACGAACATCCTGTGTTTTATGCACAGCCAGCAGGTCACCATCCATAATTCCAATATCTTTCATAGACATTCCGCTGACTCTTAACAGGAAATCTGCATTTGGTTTAAACAATGCAGGATCAACCTGATAATGGCTTTCAATATGCTCCTGTGCCAGCAGTGGTTCACCTGCGGCAACACGACCAATCAACGGTAAACCAGATTCTTCAAGCAGCAAACGGATACCCCTGGACGCCCCGGCAACAATCTCTATCACCCCTTTACGAGCCAGCGCTTTTAAATGCTCTTCAGCCGCATTCGGTGAACGAAAGCCAAGATGTGATGCAATTTCAGCGCGCGTTGGCGGCATACCCGTTTGCGAAATGTGGTCACGCACTAAGTCATAAACTTGTTGCTGCCTTGCAGTAAGTGCTTTCACTTCGCCCCCTGTTTGTTTATACAGTCAAACTGTGAGTATATACAGGTAAATAGCAATTGGGAACCTGTCAGGACAGAAAATCAGCCAATTATAATACATTGATCGATGATTAATCGAAATTAACCCATGAAAAACTGCCAAAGAACTGTACTCCAGATAATTAATGCCAGAATAATCGTCAAAAAGACTGCCGCAGAACCCATATCTTTCGCCCGACCGGATAGCTCATGGAACTCACTGCCAATACGATCAACAATCGCCTCAATAGCACTGTTCAGAATTTCCATAATCAAGACCAACATAATTGAACCAATCAGTAAAATACGTTCAATTACGCTGACATCCAGATAAAAGGCAACAATCAGAGCCAATATTGCTACGATTATTTCCTCCCGGAAAGCAGCTTCATTCTGCCATGCAGCCTTAATACCTTTCACCGAATATCTTGTTGCTTT
Organism: Photorhabdus heterorhabditis; assembly: GCF_001280945.1. Taxonomy (NCBI): domain Bacteria; kingdom Pseudomonadati; phylum Pseudomonadota; class Gammaproteobacteria; order Enterobacterales; family Morganellaceae; genus Photorhabdus; species Photorhabdus heterorhabditis. The sequence goes on from NZ_LJCS01000018.1 coordinate 9,277, forward strand.
AATAATACGGGTCAGTCCCACGGATTGATTTTTCATAAATTGCTCACATCCTATATGAAGTTGTTTGCCACTTTTCATGTTTATTATTGTCTTAACTCAACAGATCTCAACAACTGTTTCTGGTATGCTTGCGACCTATTGCTAACAAGAGGCTTTAGTTATTTATGTCAGGTTGGCGTAAAATATATTATAAATTATTGAATTTACCACTAAAAATACTGGTAAAGAGCAAACTTATTCCTACAGATCCCATCACTGAATTGCGGCTCGATACTACACGTCCAATCTTGTACGTGTTGCCGTATCACTCCAAAGCAGACTTACTGACATTACGTCAGCAATGCCTGGAGCAGGATCTGCCAGACCCTTTAAATCCACTGGAGGTAGGTGACACTGAACTTCCCGGTTATGTTTTTATTGATAATGGCCCACGCGTATTCCGTTATTACGCACCAAAGCAAGAATCTGTAAAAATTTTCCATGATTATCTGGATTTGCATCGCAATAATCCAAACCTGGATATTCAGATGCTGCCAGTTTCTGTCATGTTTGGCCGTTCACCCGGACGTGAAGGGCAAAGCACCCCATATCTACGGTTACTGAATGGTATCCAGAAATTCTTTGCCATTCTCTGGCTGGGCCGGGATAGTTTTGTACGTTTTTCCAATACAGTATCTCTGCGCTATATGGCGACTGAGCATGGTACTGACAAGACGATTGCCCATAAACTGGCTCGTGTGGCACGGATGCACTATTCTCGTCAGCGTCTGGCGGCAGTAGGTCCGCGCCTACCTGTTCGTCAAGAGCTGTTTAATAAGTTATTGGCGTCGAAAGCAATAGAAAAAGCCGTCTCCGATGAGGTTCGTACCAAGAAAATCTCACATGAGAAAGCTCAACAGAATGCTATCAACATCATGGAAGAGATTGCTGCTAATTTTTCTTATGAAACTCTACGACTGTCAGGACGCGTACTTGGTTGGACCTGGAACCGTCTGTATCAGGGGATCAACGTTCACAATGCTGAGCGGGTCCGTCGTCTGGCACAGGACGGTCACGAGCTGGTTTATGCTCCTTGCCATCGTAGCCATATGGATTATCTGCTACTTTCCTATGTACTCTATCATCAAGGCTTGGTGCCGCCACATATCGCCGCAGGCATCAACCTGAATTTCTGGCCGGCAGGACCGATATTCCGCCGTTTGGGTGCATTCTTTATCCGTCGTACTTTCAAAGGTAACAAACTCTACTCCACGATATTCCGTGAATATCTGGGTGAGTTATTTGCACGCGGTTATTCTGTCGAATACTTTATGGAAGGCGGTCGTTCCCGAACTGGTCGTTTGCTCGATCCCAAAACGGGCACCCTGACCATGACGTTACAAGCATTGTTGAGAGGTGAATCACGTCCAATCACGATCATTCCAATTTATATTGGTTACGAGCATGTGATGGAAGTTGCTACCTACGCGAAAGAACTGCGTGGCGCAACTAAAGAAAAAGAAGGCTTTTTCCAGATGATACGTGGTTTACGTAAACTTCGTAATCTGGGACAAGGCTATGTGAACTTTGGCGAACCTATCCCGCTGATCCAATACCTTAATTACCATGTCCCTGACTGGCGTGACTCTATTGATCCAATAGAATTCCAGCGTCCAGAATGGGTTGCCCCAACAGTCGGCAAACTGGCCGGGGAAATTATGGTGAACATCAACAATGCTGCTGCCGCTAATGCAATCAACCTGTGCGCAACCGCTCTTCTTTCATCACGTCAGCGAGCACTTACTCGTGAGCAATTAATTGAGCAACTGGATTGTTATATACAACTCATGCGGAATGCGCCTTATACTGCGGATGTCACGGTACCCAATAAAACCGCAGAAGAGTTGTTAGAACACGCTCTGCAAATGGATAAGTTCGAGGTAGACAAAGATAGTATGGGCGATATCATCACTCTGCCACGAGACCGTGCAGTTTTGATGACCTACTACCGCAACAATATTCAGCACTTATTGGTACTGCCATCACTGATTGCCAGCATCGTCATTCATCATCGCCGTATCAGCCGCGAGGAGTTGCTAAGCCAAGTAGCAATCATTTATCCACTCCTCAAAGCAGAGTTGTTTATGCGTTACAACAAAGCAGATCTGCAAGAAGTAGTTAATACTCTGATTAATGAACTTACCCGCCAGTGCCTTATCTGCAACAAAGAGCAAGGTATGCTGGTACTGAACCCAGCACGTATCCGCTCATTGCAATTACTGGCGGCAGGTGTTCGTGAAACATTACAACGTTATGCTATTACCCTTTCTTTACTGAATGCCAATCCGGAAATCAGCCGGGGTATGCTAGAAAAAGAGAGTCGGATGCTGGCGCAACGTCTGTCTGTATTGCATGGTATTAACGCCCCTGAATTCTTCGATAAAGCGGTATTTACAACTTCGGTAAATACACTGCGTGAAGAAAGCTATATCAGTGATAGTGGTGATGTGATCACTGCTAATACTCAGGAATTGTATCAGGTATTGAGTGAACTGATGTCACCAGAAGTTCGTCTTACTATTGAGAGTGTCAGTTTGCCAGCAGAGCACAACGATACTGAAGAAATAACTAAAGAAGTGTAATTTTGGGAATACTGGTGATAATGGGGGTTTTCCATTATCACCAGATATATACCCAATAGATTTCAAGATGGATCGCAACGGCAAGGGAACGCATCCCCAGGAGCATAGATAACTCTGTGACTGGGGTAAGTGAACGCAGCCAACCAAGAGGCAACTTGAAAGATAACAGGTATATCAGACGTAACTGAAGAAGATACCAAGGAATAACACCAGACCAACATAGTTATTATTGAGGAATGCCTGGAAACAGAGTGTTCTTTCCCGCTCTGAAATCAATTTCTGCTGATAAATAAATAAAGCACCAGCAAGCAATAGCGACCAATAGTAGATGCCACCAAGGTTCATTATATAGCCCACCAGCGCAAGAATCAGTAACATAGCTAATTGAAGTAAACCAATAATCAGCTTATCAAAGCGACCAAATAGGACAGCGGTAGACTTAACACCAATCTTTAGATCATCGTTACGATCGACCATTGCATACTGTGTATCATAAATAACTGACCACAAGATATTGGTCAGGAATAATAACCAGCATTCTAATGGTAAGGACTCACTAACCGCAGCAAATCCCATAGGAATAGACCAGCCATAAGCGGCCCCCAGTACAAACTGGGGAAGATGACTGAACCGTTTAACAAAGGGGTAAAACCAAGCCAAAGCCAACCCAGCGAATGACAGGTAAATAGTCATTTTATTGAGGGCCAGAACTAATCCGAAAGAAATCAACACCAATACGACAAATAGGATCTTACTCTCTTTTTCACTGATAGCACCACTAGGCAAGGGACGTGTCTTTGTGCGTTCTACATAGCCATCAAATTTTCTGTCAGCAAAATCATTAATTACACATCCTGCTGCACGCATCAGAAACACACCGGCAGTAAAGACTAATAATATGTGCATATTCGGGATACCTTTCCCCGCAATCCACAATGCCCAAAACGTCGGCCATAACAACAATAATGAACCAATAGGTCTATCAATACGCACTAAACGGCAATAAGCCCACCATTTACTTTGTGCCATACTTCCCGCCACGTCTGTTTCTCCCCTTTACTTTAGATTTTACTTTTGTACACAGGTGATTCAGGTAAAAAGACTTCCGTTAGTAATAATGGCTTGCCTGATAACCTCAGCAACGATCGTCTTGCCCAACAATTTCCATGTTTCCCCTTCTGAATATAGTCCCGCGTTAATTTATTACTACTAAAAAGATACCGTCCAAGTGGAACTGTTCCTAAATCAACCAATTTTTCATCAGGACCGGTTAATGTTGCCTCAGGAATTAATGTTCGACCTAATAGCCAGGGGATATTGTCACCATATAACACGATCTCACGCAGCCAATATCTTTGGCTAGTTGGTAAATGTTCACTTTCATCAGAAATTTCTTCCTCTGCGATAAAACATTCTCTAAATGGTACAACATGAACATGGTCACAATATTGTTCAAAACGTCGGGTCATCGAACCCAATTCCATCAACCAATCTAAAATCTCATCAGGAAAATCAGACGAGTTCATCGAAAGCCATTGAATAGGCATTGTTGTTAGTATTGAATCTGCTGACATACGCTCTTCCACTATGAACAAATTTCTTATTATTTGATTGTATACCCAATGGATTTCAAGATGCATCACGACGGCAAGGGAGCAAATCCCCGGGAGCATAGATAACTCTGTGACCGGGGTGAGTGAGTGCAGTCAACCAAGAGGCAACTTGAAAGATGACGGGAATATAATTAACAGCCACAGAGAATATCACAGTGCAAGTATGCAGCATAAAAAGTTATAGCAAATTTTGTAAATAATGTTTGAGGAGAATGAGCGAATTATGATGAACATAATTCGCTTTATTAAAGTGGTTAAATTTCTGATTCGGAATAAATGACTAACGCCATGCTTTAAAACAGTTAATCAACCCATTTGTTGAGCTATCGTGGCTAGCAATCTCTTTATCATCCTCAAGCTCCGGCAAAATACGGTTAGCCAGCTGTTTACCCAGCTCCACCCCCCACTGATCAAATGTGAAGATGTTGAGAATCGCCCCTTGTACAAATATTTTGTGCTCATACATAGCAATCAAAGCTCCCAGACTGAATGGGGTAATTTCACGTAACAAAATGGAATTAGTCGGGCGGTTTCCTTCAAACACCTTAAATGGTGCGACATGTTCAACCTCAGCAGCCGTTTTACCACTAGCAGCAAATTCAACATCCACTTGCTCACGAGTTTTACCGAATGCTAACGCTTCCGTTTGAGCAAAGAAGTTGGATAACAATTTGCGGTGATGGTCACTCAATGGGTTATGGCTGATCGCCGGAGCAATAAAATCGCAAGGGATCAGTTTAGTACCCTGATGAATAAGCTGATAGAAAGCGTGCTGACCATTGGTTCCCGGCTCCCCCCAGATGATGGGACCTGTTTGGTAATCCACCGGATGACCATTGCGGTCAATATATTTACCATTGGATTCCATATTGCCCTGTTGAAAATATGCCGCAAAACGATGCATATACTGATCGTATGGCAGAATCGCTTCAGTTTCTGAGCCAAAGAAATTGTTGTACCAAATTCCAATCAGCGCCAGCAATACCGGGATATTCTGCTCAAATGGGGTATTGGCAAAATGCTGATCCATAGCGTGTGCACCACTAAGCAATTGCTCAAAATTTTCAAACCCAATAGAAAGCGCAATAGACAGACCTATCGCGGACCACAATGAATAACGGCCACCAACCCAATCCCAGAACTCAAACATATTTTTGGTATCAATACCAAATTTCTGCACTTCCTGCTCATTTGTGGAAAGCGCTGCAAAATGCTTAGCAACATACGCTTCATCACTGGCACTTTTCAGAAACCAGTGACGAGCAGAGTGGGCATTAGTCATCGTTTCCTGCGTGGTAAATGTCTTAGAAGCAATCAGGAACAGAGTTGTTTCCGGATTAAGTGCTTCTAGGGTCTCCGCGATATGAGTTCCATCAACATTAGAGACAAAATGCATATTCAAATGATTTTTATAAGGTTTCAGCGCTTCCGTCACCATATAAGGACCGAGATCCGAACCACCGATACCGATATTTACCACATCAGTAATTTCCTTGCCGGTATAACCTTTCCACTCACCATTAATCACGCGTTCACTGAACTCTTTCATTTTTACCAATACAGCGTTGACCTGCGGCATAACATCTTCCCCATCAACAATAACAGGGATGTTGCTGCGGTTACGCAAGGCAATATGTAGTACCGCACGATCTTCAGTACGGTTAATTTTCTCACCGGAGAACATGCTGCGAATAGCCTCGACAACATCAGTCTCTTTAGCCAGTGCCTGTAACTTTTCCAATGTCTCAGTTGTGATGCGGTTTTTTGAAAAATCTACCAAAATCTGGTCATCAAACGCCGCGGAGAACTTAGCAAAACGATTTCTGTCCTGTTCAAACAACTCACGTATGTGAATATCTTTTATCTGCGCAAAATGCTGTTCTAATGCCTTCCAGGCTGGAGTTTGACTAGGATTGATATTTTTCATGGCTATGCTCTCTATCAATGACTGTAAATAAACGGAGGTAAAGATTGTAACCTGTAATTCTGTGATTAAAGTCTCTTTTCCTTTAATCACTGATATTGGTCAAAACAATTAATTTTTTCTAGCTCTATTTGCTAATGTGTATATACCCTATGGATTTCAAGATGGATCGCGACGGCAAGGGAGCGAATCCCCGGGAGCATAGATAACTATGTGACTGGAGTGAGTAAGTGCAACCAACAAAGAGGCAACTTGAATGATAATGGGTATAAAAAATAATTATTTTTCTCTGACATACTCAAACCCTCAATTTCTTTTATAATTCTAATGTCATCATGAAAGATATTGATGTAACCATTCACTACATTGACTCAAATCCGTTAACCCGATATTTCTAAAAGCCTATTCAGTCAACAGAAGGTTATCGCAATGAGTGTTGTTTCATCCCTATGTCCAGAAATCAGCGGATATGTAGTCGCAAAATTTGGTGGTACCAGCGTGGCAAATTTCGATGCCATGAATAGCAGTGCCAACATCATACTGGCAAATAAAGAAGTCCGTTTAGTCGTACTGTCCGCATCTGCTGGTATTACCAACTTGTTAATCGCGTTGGCAGCAGGTTGCGACGAAGATAAACGGACTGACTATCTGAAACAGATCCACACCATTCAACACGCCATTGTTGACCGTTTGCATGACTCTGATGTTATTCGTCAAGAAATCAACCGTCTGCTGGAAAACATTAAAGCGCTTTCCGAAGCAGCCTCTTTGGCAACTTCAGATGCGCTGACCGATGAACTGGTCAGCCACGGCGAATTAATGTCTACATTGTTGTTTACTGAACTACTCCGCCAACGCGGTACAGATGTCGAGTGGTTTGATATCCGTAAAATTATGCGTACCGATGATCATTTTGGCTGCGCAGAACCAGACAATATACAGCTTCAATCGCTAGTAACTGAACATCTCTTACCACGCCTGCAAAACACCCTGATAATTACTCAAGGCTTTATTGGTCGTGAAGAGAAAGGGCGTACCACCACGCTAGGACGTGGTGGTAGTGACTATACTGCGGCCCTGTTGGGAGAGGCCCTTAACCTGAAACGCGTTGATATCTGGACAGATGTCCCGGGGATTTACACGACTGACCCACGAGTCGTTCCCACTGCCCAACGAATTGACAAAATTGCCTTTGATGAAGCGGCGGAGATGGCAACATTTGGTGCAAAAATTCTACATCCGGCCACACTACTGCCCGCTATCCGTTGTGACATTCCGGTATTTGTTGGTTCTAGTAAGGACCCACAAGCTGGCGGTACACTGGTTTGTGATACAACAACAGCGCCACCACAATTCCGTGCTATCGCCCTGCGTCGAAAACAAACACTACTGACACTACATAGCTTGAAGATGTTGCATGCTCAAGGATTTCTAGCTGGAATATTTACCATTTTGTCACGTCATAACATCTCCGTGGATTTGATCACCACATCTGAAGTAAATGTGGCATTAACGCTCGATACAACAGGTTCCACTAGCAAAAATGGTTATCTGCTAACCAATGCGCTTATGACTGAGCTTTCAACGCTATGCCGAGTTGAAGTGGAAGAAGATCTGGCTCTGGTAGCAATTATTGGTAACCAACTTTCTCAGGTCAGCGGATTAGGAAAACAGATTTTTGATGCGCTGGAAGCATTCAATATCCGTATGATCAGCCATGGCGCCAGCAATCATAATCTATGCCTGCTTGTTCCTGGCAAAGATGCCGAGCAAATCGTTCAAACTCTTCATCAGAGTTTGTTTGAATGAATACGATCTTGTAGGTACTTGATATCCTTCCTAGATTAAAATTTGTCTCTTAATCCAATCCTTAGATTAAGAGATAAAGCAGAATGGTAGTCTCACGTGTGTAGGAGAAAAAATGTGGCGCGGTTGATTGTTCTGAACATACCGGAATTCTTAAGTCATTGTCACGACTGATGTAGAAAAAAGGAGAAAAGGCGAATAATCTATCTACTATATAATTTCAAGTTATACTTAAAATTCATCAATATAAATATATAACATTGGCGACTTAATGAATATATACCTGTTATCTTTCAAGTTGCCTCTTTGTTGGCTGCACTCACTCACCCCGGTCACAGAGTTATCTATGCTCCCGGGGATTCGCTCCCTTACCGTCGCGATCCATCTTGAAATCTATTGGGTATAGAGTAAATGTTCTATTAAAATATCCAAAACAACTAATCTCTTTAAATAAAACTAAAAAACAATTTAATTTATTTTTTATGTTTATTCCTTAATATAGCACTAAACTTAGCTCTTTCCATTTTGGCTTTTCTATTCCATAAATCCATGGCCTGAGATATATTATCATAAAAATCACCCCCTAATTCTGCACCCACGAAAACCTCAATTAATACAGGTGAAATTTATATTTTTACTTTTTTATACCAAACAAATTTGTTTGGTATAAAATAATAGAAAAAACACAAAATATTTATTTGAGACAATAATAAAATCGATAAATTATAGCCACCATTTTCTATCTTTAAAACAAGATATAAAAAATAAGATAAAAAAACCCAACCAATACAGAAAATATACCCTAACTGTCCCGTATTCCCTCACTCTACGCACACATTAATTGTAGAGTCGCATTAGTGAGAGTAATTCAGACATTTGAGGAATCCTTTTTTAATCAATACATCCTTCTTTTTTTGAATATCTTTTCAAACTCTTACATAACCAGCTAACGGTTTTATTGTGTATATCATAATCTCCGTCAACATAATATAGTGTGTAAGTGTATTCTACAGAATTTACTTGGTTGCTATTAACATAACCTATTATTGTTACTTCAAAAACATCAGGCGACTCTTCATTTGACCTCAACCATTTTTGTTTAATTTCAAAATCACTTGAAATATCAGTAAATCTTTCACCCAAATCAGAAATAACCACACCCGTAGGATATAATCTACCATTTGGCTCTAAATCCCTGTTTAAATCTTTTTGATCACAGGCTGAAGACAATAAAGAAAACAATAAAACAAAGAAAAAATTACTCTTCATTTTCTCTCCTATTCATTTCATCTTTTAAAGACTTTTTCCGAAAAAATAATATTAACAATAATTACATAAAACACAAATAAATTTATCGTAGGTTGGTACCGCAATATCAGCATTCCTGGTTATGTTACCCTTTGAGCAAATTTCACCAATATACTACTGAGCCGATCTATACAACACCTTACAATTTAGTGATTTGTCTTCAAAATCTTCCGATTGAACATGATTCATTAGAGAGGTTAATATAATTTAAAAGCATAAATCATTAGGACAGGACATCTCCGCTCAATGGATTATAAAAATCAGAGTAGTACCTTACACAGTAGTAGTACCTTACACAGCAATAGTAGCCAGGCTCTCCGGGTGCTGGATTACTGGCACAAAATCGAATTCTTTGAATCCACAGATATAAAGGAACTAGAAGAGGAAGCCGAAGGAGTCATTAAGTTAACGCCAGAAGAGCTACAGGACCCCACTTGCCTGCCATGGATTAACCCTCAGCAAATAAGGCGCGCAGGGAAAAATTTCTCTCCTGCGAAAAAATATCATTACACGCTGTACTTCGGCATCTTCGATCGCAGTGAAATCTTTGAGCGCGCCAAATGTGCGTTTCCAGATATCATCGATGACAAAGAAGAACAAAATCAGGACGAAGGCCGGACATGCTCTATTACATTATATGTCGATCAGGATGGATATGCTGACAAAGACAGTTTTGCATTCTCCACTGTAACCTGGGCTATAGGACAACTGGAAAAAAACGGACTCGACAACATTACGCTAAGCGAATATGAAAAAGATACGGAGAAATTGCGCCAGCGTTTTCTCGACGTCATGGCAGTAGCTGATAACCTGAAACAACAATATGAGCTACCTCCCAAATTGACGACTTATGAGATTATCGAATTTCTTAAATCGATGGCAGAGTGGACAGACTTTAGCCCTGAGATCTCAACTCCGGCCCTGTACATCAAGCTCACTCAGGCGAAAAGAAAAAACCGTACAAAGCATATTGAGCTGGACATCAATTCATTACCTCATCTATCAACCTTACTAAAGAAGATAGCGAAAACAGATATCGATAAATTAAAAACTGAAAGTTCAACTCCTTCAATAAAAGAAACCAAGGAAATAACGATTCTCAACAGTTTTTATATCCGTGATATAGAACGAATCATGGAATGTATAAAACGGGACGGATTCACGTTTAATGCTCCTTTAGAACGTTATCTGTCTGACACAGGAAAAAGAAAACCGGATTTACTGAAACCTGATGGTAAGCCTTTACTCTTGGAAATGTTGCGGTTAAATAAACTCCCCTTAGGTCGTTGGCCCACCGAAACCGCCCATTCCATGAGCTTGATGCAACAATTTGCCATCAACACTATTGAGGAAGAACTGGCGCAAAGTGGCCTCTATTCTGTCAACGGTCCGCCGGGAACAGGAAAAACAACTATGCTTCGTGACCTTATTGCCAGCAATCTGGTGAAACGGGCAGAAGTACTGGCAGCTCTTAATAGTGCTGCGGATGCTTTCAGCCATGAAATTACGGTTACATCGGGTGACAAACAACGCACCGTTAAATGCTTGTCACCGTCGCTCACTGGCTTTGAAATGATTGTTGTTTCTAGCAATAACGCAGCCGTTGAGAATATTTCTCAGGAATTACCCCAGATAAAAAGTCTGGGAAAATCCTGGCAGGATATCAGTTACCTTAAACCTGTCGCGCAAAAACTGGCGGCCTTTCATGAGCTGCCTGACGGGCAGGATAAATATAAGATCACTCCTTTAACTGAAAAAACAGAGTGCTGGGGACTGATTGCTGCTGCGCTGGGTAAACAAAAAAACCGGGAGATATTTGGTACCCGGACGATCTTCCAGACAACGGAAAAGTGCATTGCCCCGCCGCCTGCCGACCAATACCGTACACTGGCCGCTGCCATTAAACAGTTAGCAAATAGCTCTGATGCTACCGCCTCGTTTACTCAGGCGCAGAACGCGTTTCAACAAGCTCAAAAGGATCTTGAGATACTTCTCAATGAACTAAAAAAACTGGAGGGCCTGCCCATATTAGAAGAAAACTGCCGAGTTCAGCAACAGAAAGCAGAACGTGAACGGTTTCGTATCCTTTGCCTGAATACGCGCCTGGCAAAACTTCATCAAAGAAAAATCAATTGGTGGGACCTGCGCATCAGGCATAGGTGCCGTTTACGGGCCATCATTACGGGTTTGACGATACGCCGTAATAAAACGGAAGCACAATATCAAAAAGATCAATATACATGGGAACACTTACAGGCCGAGCTGGAAAGCGAACAACAAACCTGCATGATCCTTAAAGAGAAATATGCCAGTGTACTTTTTACCGGACAAGATACTGATCTGGAAGCTCCTGCCATTCAACGCACTGCTTTTGGTCAATGCCCAGCGTTGAATGAAGCCAGAAACCGCCTTACTGTAAAAGCCCTTGAATTACATCAGGCATGGCTTGCCGCCGCTTACAAAGAGTGCCACCTCTCAGATTCCTTACTCGTTATCATGAATGTGATTAACGGCAGCATAGCAGACAAACAGGCCGCCAAAGCCTTGTGGCAATTGCTGTTTATGATCGTCCCGGTAGTATCCTCAACGTTTGCCTCTGTGGCTCGTCAGTTCAGCGCACTAGATGACGGGGATATTGGCTGGCTGTTCATTGATGAAGCAGGCCAGGCAACTCCTCAGCAAGCTGTTGGAGCGCTATGGCGAGCAAAACGAGCTATAGTCGTAGGTGATCCATTACAGATTGAACCGGTATTTACCATTCCACCCGCTTTTGTTGAAGGTATTGCCAAGCGCGAACTCGGTGAACAATGGAAATTATGGTCTCCGACCATAACGTCAGTACAGAACCTAGCAGACAGAGTAAATCCTTACGGCACAGAGCAGATCGCTAAAAATACATGGTTGGGAAGCCCGTTACGCGTCCACCGCCGCTGTGATGAACCTATGTTCAGTATTGCTAATGAGATCGCCTACAACAACAAAATGCTGCACGGTCTGGATAATCCATGGAGTGATGAGACGTTTTTCTGGGGTCCAAGTTGTTGGTTTGATGTACGGGGCTGCACTGAAGGCAAACATTTTGTTCCCGAGCAAGCCCAACATGTCCTGACCATGCTACAAGCCTATATTGATCATTATCAAAAGCTGCCGGATGCTTACATCATTTCCCCCTTTAAACACGTAAAGAAGGAACTAAACAGCTTTCTAAAAGAAAAGTTATCCCCCATCAATGGACGAAATAAATGGCTAGATGAGCGAATCGGCACCGTCCATACCTTTCAGGGTAAAGAGGAAAAAAATGTCATCTTCGTACTCGGACTGTCTACTGAAAAGCGCGGTGCAACTAAATGGGCATCCTCTAAACCTAACCTACTGAATGTCGCCGTCACCCGTGCGCAGAAAAGAGTCTATATCGTCGGCAGCAAAGAAATCTGGTCTGGCTGCAAATATTTCTCGGTTGCCAATGAATTGCTACAACAAACAACGCAGATTAATTGATTAGTTAATTAAGGAAACAGAAGCTTTGAAGAGCCGGCGTCAAAGCTAATTGTGTACAAAAAGGTGGTGTACTGCATGATGTACACCACCAGAATACCGATTATGACAGCAAACCTGTAATGATTCTCTTCTACACATTTATCAATTCTAGGGACCTTACATACTGAGAATACTGGCCTGACGTGGAATGGCCCATCACTTTTCACCCTCAATAATTTCTCTGGTTAATTTATTACGAGCTAATTACTCTTATTCTCCTTATACCCCATAAGGGACAATATACATCGCTTACCGAATTACTATTAATATTCATCATAGTACTCACACTTTTATAATAAGGCATGTGATATGCTGCACAAATTTCCTGTTGTATCCATTGAATAAGGCAACGATTTTATGGAGCAGTCTCTCAACTTTGAAATGCTGCGTAGCCAGTGGCCGGAGCTTGCTGAGCTAGCACGTATGGCAGAACGTTATGTTCATTCTGACCAGGAAAGCTGCTTGGTTAAGTTACGTAACTTTGATGAACTGATAGTGCGCTGGTTGTACCGTCAAGAACGTTTGCCGGAAGGTTTCAAAGCTAACCTATACGATCTGATGAACGCCGATGTGTTCACCAGCATGATGCCAGAAGTCATTATCATGAAGATGGACGCATTACGTATTCATGGTAACCGGGCTGCACATGGTGGGCGAATCAAAGCCAAAGATACTTACTGGTTGCTGAAAGAAGCGTTTCTGTTAGGCGTCTGGCTTTACGTTCGTTACGGACATGGCAATGTAGACGACTGCCCTAAATTCACGCTCCCTCCCCTATCCTCTTCATCTAACACCGCAGATAAAAAGCGTCTTGAAGAGGCACTAAAAGCACAGGATGAAAGCCGTGAGCGTGAACTGGCGTTACAACGTGCTTTGCAGCAGGAGCAGGAAAAAGCGGAGCTACTTACTCAACGTCTGAATGAAGCCAAAGCACGTAACCAGCAGGTTGCCGATATTCTTGCAATCGACGAAGCGGAAACCCGACGCCGCCTGATTGATTCCCGCCTGATATCAGCAGATTGGCATGTCGGCACTGAATTACAAAACACAGACCAAGTCACTCAGGAACATCCTGTTAAGGAACAACCGACAACAAGTGGTGAGGGTTACGCTGATTACGTACTCTGGGATGATACCCACAAACCACTTGCGGTAATTGAAGCCAAGAAGACCAGTGTCAATGCGGAACAAGGACGTATTCAGGCAAGACTCTATGCTGACTGGCTGGAAAAAGAGTATGGTCAACGCCCAGTTATCTTTTATACCAACGGATACGACATCTGGCTGTGGGATGACCATAAAACTCAGGGCTATCCACCACGCCGGATATTCGGCTTCTACAGTAAAGAAAGCCTGCAATATCTGATTCAGCAGCGTGAAACGCGCCTGCCATTAAATACCGTCCCACATGTTAAAGACAGTAATGGTCAACTGGTTGCCGGACGTTTATATCAGCTTGAAACTATCGCTCGCGTTAGCGAGCGTTTCACCAATAAATACCGTCAAGCATTAATCGTACAGGCCACCGGTACCGGGAAAACTCGTGTTGCTATTGCTCTCAGCAAACTAATGATTGATGCCCGTTGGGTAAAGCGCGTACTGTTCCTTTGCGACCGTAAAGAGCTACGTAAGCAGGCCGGAAATGCCTTTAAACAGTTCACCAACGATCCATTGTACGTAGTAGGAAAATCAAAGAGAGAAGATATGCAGAATGCGCGTATCTATATTGCCACTTACCCCGGTATGCTCAAGATCATGGACCGCTTCGATGTGGGTTATTTTGATCTGATCATCGCCGATGAGTCCCATCGCTCTATCTATAACGTTTATGGCGATCTCTTTAAGTATTTTGATGCGCTACAAGTGGGACTGACCGCAACCCCCATTGATATGGTAAGTAAAACTACGTTTGGCCTGTTCGGCTGCGAAGGCCGTATCCCCACAGCTAACTACAGTCTGGAAGACGCTATTGCCGACAACAATCTAGTACCTTACGAGGTAGTCACTCATACCACACAGTTCCTTCGTGACGGTATCAAGCGGGAAAAACTCAGCGACGCACAAATCCGCGAACTGGAAGATCAAGGCATCGATCCCAATATCCTGGAATTTGAAGGTCCTGCGCTGGATGAAGCGATCTTCAACAAAGATACTAACCGCCATATCTTGCGTAATCTAATGGAAAATGGGCTCAAAGATCATGACGGACAACTACCGGGTAAAACGATCATTTTTGCCCGTAACCATACCCATGCCATTCTCCTGAATAAATTGTTCGATGGTATGTATCCGCAGTTTGCCGGGCGGTTCTGCCAAGTCATCGACAACTACGATCCCCGAGCAGAACAACTTATTGATGACTTCAAAGGGCTGGATGAAAGCACGAACAAAGAGCTCACAATCGCGATTTCTGTAGATATGCTGGATACTGGTATCGATGTACCCGAGATTGTGAATCTAGTCTTTGCAAAACCGGTAAAATCAAAAGTGAAATTCTGGCAGATGATTGGTCGTGGTACGCGTCTGTGCCTTGGTTTGTACGGTGAAGACAAGAACGGCAAATCACTTGATAAGCAGAAATTCCGAATATTCGATCACTGGGACAACTTTGAGTATCACGAACTGCGTACCGAAGAAGCGGAAGTCATCCCCACTAAATCCCTTGCTCAAAAGCGCTTTGAAGCCTGGATCGCACTGGGAGCCGCTGCACAACGTAAGTTTGATAAACAAGCTGTGATTCTAGTGGCCCGACAGTTACAGGAACAAATTAACGCGCTGGACGAAAAATCTATTGCCGTTCAGGAAAAATGGCAGCAAAAAGTTCAGTACAGCAACGAAAAAGTGCTTCAGCAGTTCTCGCCAAAAACCCAGCAGGATTTGCTGACCATCCTTGCTCCACTAATGCAATGGGTAGATGTTCGAGGTCAGAGTGAAGCCTTGCGTTTTGACATGGATATCCTGGCAGCGCAAACAGCCCGTTATACTAACCCGGATGAACTGGATGTACTCTGGCCAATAATCGTGGAAAAACTGGAACGCTTGCCCCCACATTTGGTACAAGTGCAACAACAGGGACAACGAATTAACCAGTTACGCGAGCTAACCTGGTGGAAAAAAGCTAGTCTGGAAGAATTGGAAGATATACGCATTCACCTGCGTGGTATCATGCATCTAATGGAAAAAGAGGTAACGACGCGTTCCGGGACGCTAAACGTGGATATTACTGAAAACATCAATCTGATTCAGTCAGAAACCCGCAAGACTAATATTCGTTCAATTGACTTCAAACTCTACCGTCAGCAGGTGCAGGGGGCACTGGAACCTCTGTTCCAGCACAACCCAGTACTAAAAAAAATACGTAACGGTGAGCCGGTTACAGAAACAGAGCTGAACGAATTGGCAAAACTGGTATTGATTCAGAATCCTAATGTGGACATTCGGGCACTAAAGGAATTTTATCCGCAGGCCACCGCCAGCCTGGATCAGCTGTTGCGTACTATTATTGGTATGGATGGTAAAGCTGTAACAGCACGTTTCGCACAGTTTGCTTCCCATAATCGCCTGAACAGCCAGCAACTGCGTTTTCTCGATTTGCTCAAAAATCACATACGTGACTTTGGAACTATCGAGATGAAACAACTCTTCGAGCAGCCATTTACCCATATTCACAATGAAGGCGTAACAGGCATATTCCCGGATATGACACAAATTGCCCGCCTGCAAAAAATTGTCGAAGAGTTAGGTGTTGTCACCAGCACTCCAGCGGTATAATACCCTCATGATAAGCCCAGTCCCTGGGCTTTTTATTTTTACAAGATATAAGACGCAACAACATGATTACTGGTGAATTAAAAAGCAAAATCGATAATTTATGGGAAGATTTCTGGGTAGGTGGAATCACCAACCCGCTGACCGTTATCGAGCAAATTACCTACCTGATGTATTCCCGAATGCTGGATACTCAGGAACAAAAAGACGAAAAGCGTAAACAGATTACCAGCATCGACTTTAAACCACGTTTTGTACCAGTACAACAAGAATTTCGCTTTAGTCATTACAGTAATCTGGGTGCTGATGAAATGATGGAAGTGGTACGCGATGGCGTATTTCAGCATTTCCGTCAGTTAGGGCAAGTGGAAGGAGAACAGGCAACGTTACTGAGCAACTTTATGAAAGATGCCCGATTGGAGATTATTAAGCCTTCCTTGTTGACTAAAGCAGTCGATGTGATCAAAAACCTACCGCTAGATCGTGGAGACACCAAAGGCGATCTATACGAGTATCTGCTCAGTAAACTGACAACCGCTGGGATTAACGGCCAGTTCCGCACTCCACGTCATATCATCCGGGCAATGGTCGAGATGATGGAGCCAAACCCAGCGCGTGGCGAAACGGTGTGTGATCCTGCCTGTGGTACAGGGGGTTTTCTGGCAACCAGCTATGAATATCTGCTGGAAAAATACAGTTCTCTGGAATCGGTACATAGCGAGATTGGCACAAACGAGCGCGGTGAATTGGAAGAGCAAAAAATCTTCACTGGTGATCTGCTTACCCCGTGGCGTAATCATGTTGATAACAACATGTTTCACGGCTACGACTTCGATACCACCATGCTGCGTATTGCAGCGATGAACCTGATTATGCACGGCGTAGAAGAGCCAGATATTCATTATCAGGACACGATGAGTCAGAGTTTCAGCGCAAACTTCCCGCAGTCCAGTAAAAACGCCTTTAACCTGATTCTGGCAAACCCGCCATTCACCGGCTCGCTGGACGAAGAAGATATCGATCCAACGCTGTCAGCACTGGTGAAAACTAAGAAAACCGAACTATTATTCCTGGCGCGTATCCTGCAAATGCTAAAAGTGGGTGGTCGCAGCGCCACCATTGTGCCGCAAGGGGTGTTGTTTGGTTCCAGCAAGGCACACCAATCGCTGCGTAAAATTCTAGTGGAAGATAACCAACTTGAAGCGGTAATCAATCTACCTTCTGGGGTGTTTAAGCCCTACGCTGGTGTGGCAACAGCGATTCTGATTTTCACCAAAGGCGGACAGACCGATGACGTATGGTTCTACGATCTGCGAAACGATGGTTACAGTCTGGATGACAAACGTAACCCAACTAAAGAAAACGATCTACCGCACTTGCTCGCCTCTTGGAAACATTACCGTAAGTTGAAAAGTATGCCGGTGGATAACTTTATCGGTGAGAAATTCACTATTCTGCTAAAACAGCAGTATCCGCAGGGGATTGATGAAACGGTGAATTATCAGGATCGCACTCAGTCGGCGTTTATAGTGCCAAAGGCAGAGATCTCAGCACAGAAATATGATCTCTCTATCAACCGCTATAAAGAGGTGGTGTATCAGGCGGAAGAGCATGAAGATCCGAAGGTGATACTCAAGCGGTTAAAAGATCTGGAAAAAGAGATTCTGGCGGAGCTGGATGAGTTGGAGGGGATGCTGTGGGTATAGTTTGCCGTCTGGCTGATGTATGTAAAATTACAATGGGGCAAGCACCTGCGGGATCTTCCTATAATGAAAAAGGTCTTGGTTATGCTCTTATTGCAGGCGCAGGTGATTTTGGTGAAACAACACCCCACCCAAAAAAATATACAACAGAGGCTTCTAAGATATCAAAAGTTGGCGATATTATTCTTTGCATTCGTGCAACGATTGGTGATCTAAACTGGAGCGATAAAGAATATTGTTTAGGACGAGGAGTTGCAGGTTTACGACCAAAAAAAGAATTAGATAGTAAATACTTATGGCACTATTTGAATACTAGGAAAAGTTTACTTTCCTCGAAAGGCACAGGCTCTACTTTTAAGCAAATTAGTCGTTCTCACATTGAATCACTTGAAATAGAATTATTCCCTTTAGACGAACAAAAACGCATTGCTGCCATCCTCGATAAAGCTGACAGCATCCGCCGCAAGCGAGAACAAGCAATTAAACTGGCCGATGATTTCTTGCGAGCTACGTTTTTGGAGATGTTTGGTGATCCAGTGACAAACCCTAACCATTGGAATAAATATAAACTAAAAGATATAACAACTAAAATCGGTAGCGGAGCCACTCCAAAAGGTGGGAAAAGCGTTTATGTTGAGAACGGCATATCATTCATTCGTAGTTTAAACATTCATGATAATAAGTTTTTGCATAAAGATCTTGTATTTATCAATGACACACAAGCTTCCGCATTGAAAAACGTTGAAGTTAAGAAGAATGATATACTTTTAAATATTACTGGTGCCTCTGTTTGCCGCTGTACGATTGTTGATAACAATATTTTGCCAGCTAGAGTTAACCAACATGTTTCTATAATTAGATCAGAAGTAGTAAATCATGACTATTTACTACACATATTTATTTCACCTAGCTTTAAACAGTACTTACTGTCTATAGCTAGATCTGCTGGCGCAACCAGGGAAGCATTAACAAAGGATCAAATAGAAAATTTATCTATTCCCATACCACCTATTGAGTTGCAAAATAAGTTCGGAATAATTAAGAAAAAAATAAAAAATATGGTCGAGAAGATGGATAGTACTAATGAAAATAGTCTCATTGAAGCATTAAGTGATGAGTATTTCTAATAATAGGGATATCTTAAAGCCTAGTAAAAGCATTATTCTCCTGTTTACTACCTATCCACAAACTAGCGCCATGCTCCGAGCAGTTTCTGGTTATAGCAAAAACGGTATCGCCATTCGTAACCAGGTAGCAAAACAACCATATACTCACTCTGCGCCGTAGCTATGGCGCATATATGTTTATCAACAATGTTGAACTGATACGATAAGGCTGTGACAACCTACGATACGATAAAAGACCGAGCATTTTTAACTAGGGGTAAAACTGTCTGATCAGAATTTGAAAGATGCTGCAAATTCTAGAGTTACTTAGTACCTGTGAGCAGGAAAAAAGGCGGAGATCTCTTGCTGAAATACCGGCCCTCCCTACTATTGACGTCCCTAACATAATTGGAATCGGCGATCAAATTAGGTGTAATACGCATAGATACCAAAGTCTGACAAATACAGTGTTTATACTCCAACATCTTGAGAAACAGAGAATAAGTCTCACGACTACCCGAATCGACGTCACATTAACACCAAATAAAAAACTTCAAGAAAGATTGTAATGATAACCATTCTCACATTAATATGATGCCGTGATTATTTACTTTTGATATTATGAAACTATGTCTAACTACATTGCTGTTTCTGCGGAGCTGACGATTGAATCGTTTTACGGCGCACATCATGGCTGGCTGCAAAACTGGCTCACGCGCAAACTGCAATCGTCCTTTGACGCCGACGATGTAGCACAGGATACCTTCCTGCGTGTGATAACCAGCGATTCGCTACAGACAATTCGCGACCCAAAATCTTTCCTCTGCACTATCGCCAAAAGGGTGATGATCGATCTGTTTCGCCGTAACGCGCTGGAAAAAGCCTATCTGGAACTGCTCGCGCAACAGTCCGAGGCGCTAATGCCCTCGCCGGAAATTCGTCAGTGTCAGCTTGAGACGCTCCAGCAAATCGACCAGATGATCGATGGCCTGAGCAGCAAAACGCGTCAAGCATTTTTACTGTCTCAGCTCGAAAATCTGACCTACAGCGACATTGCTGCACGCCTCAATGTGTCCGTCAGTTCCGTGAAAAAATACATGGCCAAAGCCACTGAGCACTGTCTGCTGTTTCGCCTGGAGCATGAACTCTGATATGAACACCACGTTGACCCATTCTCGTCGTCAGGCTTTAAAATCGGCATCACATTGGTATGCAGTACTGAGCAGCGATCAAGTAAGTCCGCTACAAACTGAAAAATGGCAACGCTGGTACGAACAGCATCAAGATAATCAGTGGGCGTGGCAACAGGTAGAAAATCTGCGTAACCAGATGCTAGTGGTGCCGGGCAATATGGCAAGCCGCGCACTTCAAGAAACACACCTGTCACGTCGCAGGGCGATGAAAGGCATATTGTTGCTACTAGGGGTTAGCGGTAGCTGGCAACTGTGGTGTTCAGAAGCAGGAGAGGGTCTGCGGGCCGATTACCGTACTGCGAAAGGAGATATTCAGCATCATCGACTGAGAGATGGCACACTGCTGACACTCAATACCGACAGTGCAGTAGATGTTCGTTTTGACCCTCTGCAACGTCTGGTTCATCTCTGGTATGGTGAAATTGCTGTCACCACCGGGCACGATATCGAAGCAAGGCTGTTACGTGTACAAACTCGCCATGCACAACTGACCGCACTGGGTACCAAATTTACGGTTTGTCAGGAAAGCAACACCACGTTACTCAGCGTGCAGCAACATGCCGTAGAGGTGAGACTAACCGGTGCTGACCGTAAGCATATTGTGCGTCAAGGTGAAAGCCTAAAATTCAGCGCCACCGATTTTGGCAAACTGACAACAGCAATCACCGCAGATAACGCATGGACGCAGGGGATGCTAAGCTTCAGTGATAAACCACTGAGTGAAGTGATAATGACCCTCGCCCGCTATCGTAACGGCGTATTGCGCTGCGACCCAACTGTCGCCTCACTACGGTTAAGCGGCACTTTCCCGATAAAAAATACCGATACGGTATTAACTGTCATAGAAAAAACGCTTCCTGTTAAGATTCAATACATTACCCGTTATTGGGTGAATGTTCTACCCGCTTAAAAAGCGTTAACGTAAAAAATAATCATTTTCAATTGTCCCTTTTTACCTCCTCATTCGACTTAGTAAGTAGATACAGCAACAAAATGATTATGGAGACGTTATGATGCCTTTACGTGCACGGCCACTGCGCGCGCTTCACAAAGCAACACCGCTGGTAATGGCGATTCGTTTGAGCCTGTTACCAGTGGCTTGCCTAACCTCAGGGATCACGTATGCTGCGGTGGAACCCGCTAGCGCACACTATGACATTAATGCAGGCGAACTAGATAAAGTTCTCAATCAGTATTCCACCCGCGCAGGTATCACTCTTTCGGTAGATGCCAGTTTAACGCGTGGTAAACAAAGTAATGGCCTACACGGCAATTACTCCATCACCAATGGGCTGAACACCTTGTTGGTCGGTACTGATTTGCAGGTGAAAACGTTGGGTGATAACACGTTCACGCTCGAATCTGCCCCTGTTCCACAGAAAGACTTGCTGACCGTGGTAGGCGATTGGTTAGGCAGTGCGCGTGAAACTGACGTGTTTGAACATGCAGGTGCACGTGATGTCATCCGCCGTGAAGATTTTGCTAAAACAGGCGCAACAACAATGCGTGAAGTGCTGAACCGTATGCCGGGCGTCAGCGCACCAGAAAACAACGGTACCGGTAGCCACGACCTGGCACTGAACTTCGGCATTCGTGGCCTGAACCCACGTCTTGCCAGCCGCTCTACAGTTCTGATGGATGGCGTTCCTGTACCCTTCGCACCTTACGGCCAGCCACAGCTGTCGTTGGCTCCAGTATCTCTCGGCAATATGGACGCCGTAGACGTGGTACGCGGCGGTGGCGCTGTGCGCTACGGACCACAAAGCGTGGGTGGGGTGGTGAATTTCGTGACCCGCGCTATCCCACAGGATTTTGGTATTGATGCAAGTGTGGAAGGCCAACTTAGCCCCACATCTTCACAAAATAATCCGAAAGAAACCCATAATTTGATGATTGGCGGTACAGCAGATAACGGTTTCGGCACGGCACTTCTCTACTCCGGCACTCGCGGCAGTGACTGGCGTGAGCACAGCGCCACGCACATTGACGATGTGATGCTCAAAAGCCGCTATGCCCCCAATGAAGTGCATACCTTCAACAGCTTACTGCAATATTACGATGGTAGAGCTGATATGCCCGGTGGCCTTTCACGCGCTGATTACGATGCCAACCGCTGGCAATCCACTCGCCCATATGATCGCTTCTGGGGCCGCCGTCAGCTCGCCAGCCTCAGCTATCAGTATCAGCCCGACCAACAGCACAAATTCAATATTCAAAGCTTATATACCCATACCTTACGCAGCGGTTATCTTGAACAGGGCAAGCGCATTACCCTTTCCCCACGCGAATACTGGGTACGCAGCATTGAGCCGCGCTATAGCCAGCTCTTCAATTTAGGTCCTTCAGCCCATGAGGTTGGGATTGGCTACCGTTACGTGAATGAAGCCAGTCACGAAATGCGTTATTACACTGCCACTAGCAGCGGCGAATTACCCAGCACGTCGAGTCCTTATGATCGTAATACCCGCTCCAGCACCGAGGCACATGCCTGGTACATTGACGACCGCATTGATATCGGCAATTGGACTATTACGCCAGGGATACGATTCGAACATATCAAATCCATCCAAAACAACAACCTGAAAGGTACCCGCCAGGAAGTAAGCTACAATGCGCCGCTGCCTGCACTCAATGTTCTTTATCACGTTACTGGCAGCTGGAATCTTTATGCCAATACGGAAGGCTCGTTCGGTACCGTACAGTACAGCCAAATTGGCAAGGCGGTGAAAAGTGGCAATGTAGAACCGGAAAAAGCGCGAACCTGGGAAGTCGGAACCCGCTACGACGACGGCGCTCTGACTGCGGAAATGGGACTGTTCCTGATTAACTTCAACAATCAGTACGACTCCAACCAGACTAACGATACTGTTACGGCACGTGGAAAAACCCGACACACCGGGCTGGAAACTCAGGCTCGTTACGATCTTTCCGAGCTTACGCCCAAACTGGAGAACGTTTCGGTTTACGCCAACTACACGTATGTGAACGCGGAAATTCGTGAACAAGGCAATACCTACGGGAATCAAGTGCCGTTCTCACCGAAACATAAAGGTACATTTGGTATGGATTACAAACCTGGCAACTGGACCTTCAACCTCAACAGCGAATTCCAGTCTAGCCAGTTTGCTGATAACGCTAATACCATAAAAGAAAGCGCCAATGGCAGCAACGGTCGCATTCCTGGCTTTATGTTGTGGGATGCGCGCATGGCATATGACTTCGGCCCACAGGTGGCTAACCTGACTCTGGCCTTTGGGGTGAAAAACATTTTCGACCACGAGTACTACACCCGTTCCTATGACGATAACAATAAAGGCATCTACGCCGGGCAACCGCGCACGCTCTATATGCAGGGTTCACTGAAGTTCTGACGCTACGTTAATCCTTTCGCCGGGCCATTGCCCGGCTTTGCTATTTCTGGAGTTTAAGTTATGTCTGCCCTGATTCGAGTTATGTTTATCGCTTTGCTTTTCTTCACCAACTTGACACGCGTCTTTGCAGTTACGGTACAGGATGAACAAGGCAGTTTTACCCTCAATACCGTTCCTCAGCGCGTGGTCGTACTGGAACTGTCGTTTGTTGATGCGCTGGCCGCCATCAATATCAGCCCGGTGGGTATTGCCGATGACAACGATCCACAGCGCATCCTCGCAGATGTTCGCCAACGTATTAAACCTTGGCAATCAACAGGCACTCGCGCTCAGCCAAGCCTTGAAATCATCAGCGCACTGAAGCCTGATCTCATCATTGCAGACAGCCAACGCCACGCGGGGATTTATCGGGCACTCAAGGGTATCGCCCCGGTGCTGCTGCTGAAGTCCCGCAACGAAACCTATGAAGAAAACCTGCAATCAGCCGCAATCATCGGCAAAGTGATGGGGAAAGATAGCGAGATGCAGAAACGACTGACAGAACATCATGAACGCATGAAAGGCTATGCCAGTCAGTTGCCACAAGGTGTCAGTGTGGCTTTTGGCACCTCACGCGAACAGCAATTTAACCTGCACTCCAGCGATACCTATACCGGCAGCGTCTTAACCGCATTAGGGTTGAAAGTTCCCACTCCAGTTAACCACGCGGCAATGGTTTCTCTCAGCCTTGAACAATTGCTGGCACTCAATCCTGACTGGCTTATCGTGGCCCACTATCGCCAGGAAAGCATCGTGAAACGCTGGCAACAAGATACGCTGTGGCAGATGATGACAGCACAGCACAAACATCAGATAGCAGCGGTAGATAGTAACACTTGGGCACGTATGCGCGGGATATTTGCCGCTGAACGCATTGGCAGTGATGCGGTAAAAATCTTCCATCATCAGCCGGTTAATGAAACACCATGAGACGCCGCCATCATCCGGTCTGGCTTTGGGGACTGCCGCTGGTTGCACTGTTTAGTGCATTTTGGCTAAGCCTGTTTTGCTATTCCGCTATTCCCATTCCCGCTATCAGTGCACTCAAGGCGCTGGTACCCGGTCATACACCGACGCTGCCGGAAGCGCTGGTTATTAATCTGCGGCTACCACGCAGTCTGGTTGCCATTTTGCTCGGCGCAGCTCTGGCACTGGCCGGTGCATTACTCCAGACGCTCACCCATAATCCTCTAGCCTCACCCTCCTTATTGGGAATTAACAGTGGTGCTGCGCTGACAATAGCGCTAGTCAGCGCTTTCAGTCCGACACAGCTGGCCGGATATTCCATTTCCCTAGTGGCAGCCTGCGGCGGTGGAATCAGTTGGATGATGGTGATGGCCGCAAGTAGCAATTGGCAACAAAAACACGATCGTAACCGTCTGATTCTGGCGGGCATTGCCTTATCTGCCTTATGTATGGCACTGACACGTATTACGCTACTGCTTGCCGAAGATCATGCTTACGGCATTTTCTACTGGCTGGCGGGTGGAGTCTCCCATGTCCGTTGGCCTGAATTCTGGCAACTATTTCCTTTCGTGGCGGTCACTGCGCCTGTGGTTTTGTTGTTGGCGAAATCGCTTAACCTGCTCAACGCTGGCGATATTAGTGCCCATACGCTTGGCGTGAACCTGACGCACCTGCGTATCTTCGTCAATCTGGCAGTACTGATTCTGGTAGGGGCCTGTGTCAGCGTTGCAGGTCCGATCGTATTTATTGGCCTGCTAATACCACATCTGGCGCGGTTCTGGGTTGGCTACGATTTGCGCCGCACACTACCAATGTGTATGTTGCTGGGAGCGGTATTTATGTTACTTGCGGATTTACTGGCCCGTGCACTGGCTTGGCCCGGAGAACTCCCAGCAGGTGCAGTGCTGGCTCTGATTGGTGCTCCTTGCTTTGTCTGGTTGGCAAGGAGGCGAACATGAATCGTCAAGTTATCTCACTTTTGATGATATTGCTGGTGATTACACTGGTATTGGCGCTACGCATGGGTGCACAACCGCTTCCCTGGGAAGCACTAATAAACGGCTGGCAACCCAGTAACAAACACCACTTTGTGCTAACGCAGTACCGCCTACCGCGTATTTTACTGGCCATCACTGTAGGCGCTGCGCTGGCACTTTCCGGCGTTCTGGTTCAAGGTATTGTTCGTAACCCACTGGCCTCACCCGATGTACTGGGAGTAAATCATGCAGCAAGCCTGGCATCCGTAAGCACGCTGATCCTTTTCCCTTCTCTGCCAGTGCAGTGGCTTCCGCTACTCGCTTTTGTTGGTGGAATGGCCGCACTAATCCTACTACGGGCGATTGCCGGACCTTCTTCGCCGCTGCGCCTTGCATTAGTTGGCGTGGCACTTTCAGCTACCTGGACAAGCATCACCGACTACCTGATGCTCTCACGTCCACAGGATATCAACAACGCGCTTCTGTGGCTGACAGGCAGTCTGTGGGGACGCGACTGGCAGTTTGTAGCTATAGCTCTACCGGTATTGATGATACTGATGCCACTCAGCTTACGCTTTTGTCGCGATTTAGATTTACTGGCACTCGGTGATGACAGCGCCAGCACACTAGGCGTTTCGCTCCTACACGTACAATCCTGGGGACTAATGCTGGCAGTAGCACTTGCCGCAACAGGCGTCGCCGTTTGCGGGCCGATTGGCTTTATCAGCCTCGTGGTACCCCATCTCACTCGCAGGCTTGTGGGAGGGCGGCATCGATGGCTGATACCAACATCCATGCTTACGGGGGCGCTGGTTCTACTGCTAGCCGATTTGCTGGCAAGAACCATAGATCCACCGATGGAGCTACCCGCAGGCGTACTGACCGCCATCATTGGCACCCCTTATTTTTTCTGGCTTTTAGTAAGGATGCGCTAAATGCAACTGACTACAGAAAAGTTATCCGCAGGCTACGGTGAGAAATGCATTCTGAATGACCTGTCGCTTACCCTTCCAACTGGGAAAATCACAGCGCTACTCGGCCCCAATGGTTGTGGAAAATCGACATTACTGAAATGCTTTTCAAGGCTATTAACACCATTATCTGGAAAGTTAACCATAAATAATGAACCTTTGGCACACTTCTCCTCACGCAAACTCGCCAGACATCTGGCGCTTTTGCCGCAACACCCTCTCACACCTGAAGGGATCGCTGTCCGTGAACTGGTTGCATACGGACGCAGCCCCTGGCTTACGTTCTGGGGGCGTTTAGCTCATCAGGATCGTCACCTTGTACAACAAGCAATGGAAAAAACGCAGATTAGCCATCTTGCCGATAAACGCATTACTGACCTTTCTGGCGGGCAGCGCCAACGTGCTTTTCTGGCAATGGTTCTGGCCCAAGATACGCCAGTGGTGCTACTCGACGAACCCACTACGTACCTGGACATCAACCATCAGGTGGAATTGATGAAGCTGCTACGTGAACTGAACAGCGAAGGAAAAACCGTCGTGACGGTACTGCATGACCTCAATCAGGCCAGCCGGTACTGTGACCACCTGGTGCTACTTTCACAAGGGCAGGTTATCGCTCATGGCTCCCCCGAAGAAGTTATGACACCAGAATTATTACAGCGGGTATTCAGCATTAAAGCGGAAATTCATCCCGAGCCAGTTTCAGGTAAACCAATGTGTGTGGTGTGTTAAGAGGAAATCTGATGTAACGTGTGGGTTCTCTTTTCCGGTACAGCTTAACTTCACCGGCTTCCAACCATAGGATGGAAGGTGCTGTCCTCATTGACATCCTCCAAAGGACGGGGTTTTACGGCGCATCGGATAAAATAACATATTAGAATAGATTTAATTATCTGGGGGCGGCAGATTTGAGACTCACTCTGATGGAATGGAACGAAATAGATAAAATCGGTAATCATATTAGATAATATCAATCTGTATAAAAAACAAGCTTAACGTGGAATATTTTCCGTTTTCCAAGCAGCCCCTTTTATCAACAAAATATCAAATTATTCTTACCAATCTATTATTAAGAAGGCACTATGTGGTTTTGCAGATTTAAACAGGCTTTTATCGCGCTTTTACTGCCCTGGTTGTTAACTGTAACAACACAAATGGCAGGAAGAATCTACCTTCTCTTCACTTATGGCAGTCATCAATTCCTTGCAGATTCCTTTCTGGATGTAGAAAGAATGTTCTGGATTGGCGGGTTGTTTGATATCCGTATTGCCAGTCTGCTGTTCGTTCCCTGTCTGCTAATTGCCAGTTTATTGGCGATTAATAAAAGTAGCTTCAGCATATGGCAGCGTTTTTGGCCATGGCTAGCAACCGTATTAAATACATTGGTTGGGGCTTTAACTGTAGGCAATGTTTATTACTATGCCACTTATGAACGGTCGATCGATATTTTTGTTTTCGGCTTGGTAGAAGATGATACGACAGCCGTACTACATACCTTGTGGAATGACTACCCTATCATCCGTGGCTTGCTTTGCTTAGCTCTGTTCGCAGTTATCGTTTTCTGGCTCTGTTTCCTCTGGCAACGCTGCCTTATCCAACGCATAGAGCGCAAAACCAATCTGCCAACTTCTGTTATAGCGACGCTGGCTATTCTAGCTATCTGCTTCGTTGGGATGCGCGGCTCCATAGGTACCTTCCCATTACGTCAATCCAATACACAGGTTTCAGAAGTTAAAATGCTTAACATGCTGACACCTAATGGCCCGATGGCTCTAAACTGGGCCTTTAATGATCATTACAAAAACAGCTATTTCCCAGCAGCAACCGATGAACAAGGTGATAGATTA
Organism: Photorhabdus heterorhabditis; assembly: GCF_001280945.1. Classification (NCBI taxonomy): domain Bacteria; kingdom Pseudomonadati; phylum Pseudomonadota; class Gammaproteobacteria; order Enterobacterales; family Morganellaceae; genus Photorhabdus; species Photorhabdus heterorhabditis. Next base: position 38,027 of record NZ_LJCS01000018.1, read on the forward strand.
TTAAACCAGTTTCTGGATAAACCAACTCCCGCCAGCCTGTCACCGTTTATGGCTAAAACCACCCATAACCCCACGGCTCAAAAAAATCCGCCTCACGTAATATTTAACGTCATGGAGAGTATGGGTTATCACCTGCAAAGCCTCGATCGTCCAGATCTTGATGTTTTTGGTACCCTACGCCAACACTGGCAAAATGACTGGCGTTTTGAACGTTTCGTTTCCGAAGGAGATGGCACCATTGACAGTTTAAGCCGTTTCTTTATCCGCAGCCCGAACAGTGCAATTAGTCAGTCCGCAGCCCAAAATATCGACTTCACCAGTAATATGTTTAAGCCCTATCTGGCAAACGGTTATAAAATCATTTTCGTTACATCAGGTAACGGCGCATGGCGTAATTTGAATCAGTTCCTGCCAAATCTAGGCGTCAGTGAATTTATGGATCAGAATGGACTGAAAAAACGCTACCCAGAAGCCAAATTCGATACCTGGGGTATACCTGATGAGTTTATGTTCCGTTATATTGAAGAGCGTTTAACTCAGGCAGAAAAGAACCGGGAACATGTTCTGATTATGTCATTGTCTACGACCCATCACCCACCGTATAAGTCACCAGAAGGCTATAAGAAAACAGATATTACGCTGAACGATATAGAGAAGCAGCGCTTAAATCATCTAGCTAGTGGTGATGAGCTACAGGAGGTTTTCCATACTCTGCGTTATGCCAACGATCAATTAGGGCAGTTTATCAGTTGGGTCAAATCTCAGTCACTTGCTACCCATACCATCATTGCCGCAACCGGTGACCATAATATACGAGGTATCGGCTATCCAGATGCTCATGAACTGGCAATCGGCCACGGTGTACCATTTTATCTCTACGTACCATCCGCTTATCGCCAGAATACGATTTTTGATGCGTCCAGAGTGGGCAGCCATAAAGATGTCTGGCCCACTCTCTATCATTTAAGCTTATCAAATACTGCTTATTATCGTACCGGCTGTAATTTACTGGCTGAACATCTGGACCCTATCTGGTGCCAGGGATATAACCCGGAAGTGATTATTACACCGCAAGGCGGTTACATCATGATTGGCAAAGGTGAGTTTCGACCGTGGGCAAACCAGAAAGGATTATTGTTAGGTGAACCACAGACAATGACAACCGAGCAGACCAAACAATTCCGTCGCTGGCGGGCATTTACCGATCTATTGTCATGGCAATTGAATCGTCAAGTTCACCACCAGCAATAATTGATACTTCCGTGAATCCCTTTAATCGATTGAGATTAAAGGGATTCACCCTGATAAGTGTCACAATCAGCCTTTTACTCCCCCAGCGGTCAAACCACTGACCAACCAGCGCTGAGCAACCAAGAAAACGAGGGTAATCGGGAGTGCCGAGAGCACAGCAGCGGCGGCAAAATCTCCCCAAAGATAGTTCTGTGGGTTAAGGTATTGCTGCATCCCCACAGCCAAAGTGTAACTGTTCACATCTCTGAGAAGCAGCGAAGCAACAGGCACTTCTGTAATCACACCAATGAAGGAAAGAATGAACACTACAGCCAGAATCGGTACCGAAAGCGGTAGCAGCACCATACGGAAAGCTTGCCACGGTGTCGCGCCATCAAGCGCGGCAGCCTCTTCCAAGGAGCCATCGATGGTTTCGAAATAACCTTTAATCGTCCAGACATGCAACGCAATGCCGCCCAGGTAAGCAAAGATCACACCACCGTGGGTATTAAGGCCGATAAACGGTATATACTCCCCCAATCGGTCAAACAAGGCATATAACGCCACCAAGGAAAGTACAGCCGGGAACATCTGAAAAATTAACATGCCTTTCAGCAAAGTACTTTTACCGCGAAAACGCATACGGGCAAAGGCATAGGCACAGGTCGTTGATAAGGTAACGATACCTACCGCGGTAATAAAGGCCACCTTAACAGAGTTCCAGAGCCATAGCATAACCGGGAAAGGGGGCGGTGTAACACGGCCATCCGGTGATACCACACTGTAGCCAAGTGCCAATTTCCAATGTTCCCAAGAGATACTTTCCGGGATCAAACTGCCCGTAGCAAAGTTCCCCGGCCGCAGGGAGATAGTAATAACCATCAGCAACGGGAATAAGATCATGGCAATAAAGGTTAACATCAACAAATGTGTCGCTAACAAACGCCATTTCTGTGATTTGGGTTGAACCATTGCCATTTCATTCCCTCCTTAGTCAAATTTAATACGGGTGGCTTTCAGGTTAATAATCGCCAATGCACCAACCAGCAAAAAGATAACTGTAGCAATCGCCGCAGCCAAGCCAAAATCCTGACCACTACTACCGTCAAAAGCAATACGATAAGTGTAACTCACGAGTAAATCGGTATAGCCTGCTGGCGCCGTGGTGCCAATACGATCTGGCCCGCCAAGAGTTAGCAACTGAATCAGAACAAAGTTGTTGAAGTTAAAAGCAAAACTGGCAATCATCAGCGGCGTCAACGGTTTAATCAACAACGGAAAAGTAATCTTTAAAAAGTTCTGAAATGGACTTGCTCCATCTATCGCCGATGCCTCATAGAGATCGCTAGGTATTGCTTTCAATAACCCCATGCAGAGAATCATCATGTAGGGATATCCCAACCAAGTATTCACCACAATTAACATGGTTCGCGCCATCGTCGGATCGGCGAACCAGGCAGGCTTAATGCCGAATAGGCCACTAAGTAACAGATTGATCTCGCCAAAACTCTGGTTAAATAACCCCTTGAAGATCAAAATAGAAATAAACGATGGCACGGCATAAGGCAAAATCAACAGTATGCGATAAATAGCACGACCTTTCAGTGCTTCCCACTGCACAACACAAGCCAGAATCATGCCAATAGCAACCGTAAGCACGACAGTGAACAGAGAAAAGACAACTGTCCAAACAAAAATGGCAAGGAACGGCTTCTGAATCCCGTCATCCTGTATCACACGCAGGAAATTTTTCCAACCGATGGAAATAGTAAATCCTGGCGTTAAAGTTTCATTTCCCCATTTTCCCTTTGCATCAACAGACTGATAGAAACCCGTATCCATGTTGGGGCGATAAAGCGTACCTGTTTGATTGTCGGTAAGAGCCTCACCATCTTCCCCAAGGGAGTATTGAGGGTGTACACCAGAGAACTGACGTAACGAACTCATTCTAAGCTGATTACCATCTGGCAAAACAACCACTAGCCGGTTCAGTACCTGTCGATTCTGGGTGATAATGCGCAATGTCGCCGCTTCACTGTCCTGAATATTGTCCTGCTCATACACATGCAATGTAATCTCTTCCGTTGCTGACAACGCAAACGGCTCAGACACCAGTTGCTTAGTTTGGTCTGGCACGTTCAGTGCCAAAACCCACAGCTCTGATTTTGGATAGAGCTTAAAAGTAAATGTTTGCCCTGACTGATACTGACGGCTCATCAGGACAGATTGTGCACGTTCAAAAGTCAGTTGATTGGTACCACTGTAGTTGGTAAAGGCAATGGCAATAGTGCAAATAAGCGGAAATAGTATAAACAATCCTATTCCTGCTATACCCGGATAGGTATAGCGCCAGGCATAAGTATTGCGGTTGGAGAAAACGTAAATACCCGTTCCTAACAATACGAGTGTCAGGATTGCGAATAGATATTCTCCCTGTGAGTACATCAATACCACCAAATAACCGGTAAAGAGTATACACAAGCTCACTACAAACCATTTCAGAGCAGAATGCTGCCACCATGATGTTTTTTCGAGCGTCGCTGACATAATGCTCTTCCTTTTTACTACGACATAACAACTTTGCGGATAGCTTAATCAAGCTTCCTGCAAGCAGGCATCCTTACTGGTTGCAGGAAAGAGGGTGCCTTCAAAAAAAGAAGAGCACTCACAAGTTACCAAGTTACTTAGTTATACGGGCTTCCGCATCACTTAATGCGGCATCAACAGTCTGGCGTCCAGTTAATACATTCACAACGGCATTGCGCATGGCATACCAAAAACTGCTCATTTGTGAGATGTTCGGCATGATTTCACCATTTTTAGCATTTTCCATCGTGGCAGAAATGCGTGGGTCTTTAGCCAGAATATCGTGATAGGATTTCAGTGCCACAGCCCCTAACGGTTTATCCTTATTCACCATCTCCAGACCGTCGTTAGTCAGCAAATAATTTTCCAGGAACTCCTTCGCCAGCTCTTTATTCGGGCTAGCGGCGTTGATACCTGCCGTCAATACACCGACAAACGGTTTAGACGGTTGACCATTGAAAGTCGGCAACAACGCGACACCATAATTTATCTTGCTCTTGTCGATGTTAGACCATGTCCACGGACCGTTAATGGTCATAGCCGTTTCACCTTTGTTAAATGCGGCTTCAGCAATAGAATAATCGGTATCTGCGTTCAGAGACTTATTCTTCACTAAATCTAACATGAAATTCAGCCCTGCTTTGGAACCCGCCTTATTAACCCCGACGTTCTTCACATTATATGAGCCGTTTTCCATCTTGAAAGCATATCCCCCATCAGCAGCAATAAGCGGCCAAGAGAAATATGGTTCTTGCAGATTAAACATAATGGCACTTTTGCCGTTGCTCTTGAGTTCCTTATCCAGAGCTGGGATCTCTTCCCAAGTTTTTGGTGGTGTCTTCACCAAGTCTTTATTGTAGATAAGAGAGAGGGCTTCAACCGCGATAGGATAACCAACCAATTTACCGTCGTGGCTCACAGCATCCCAAGTGAACGGGAATAGTTTATCTTTGAAGTTCTGATCCGGAGTGATTTCTGCCACCAAACCAGACTGTGCGTAACCACCAAAGCGATCATGTGCCCAGAAAATAATATCTGGACCATCACCGGTTGCTGCAACCTGCGAATATTTCTCTGCAAGCTTGTCTGGATGTTCAACAGTAACATTGACGCCCGTATCTTTTTCAAATTTCTCACCGACTTGCGCCAGACCATTGTAGCCTTTATCGCCATTGATCCAGATAACCAACTTACCTTCCTCTATTTTTGCAAAAGCAGAGGCAGACAACACGAGTGTGGCTAAGGCAGAAAGCGCCAGAGTATGAACGCCTACTTTCAAGGTTCTTTTTGTCATCATTCCATCCTTTACTTTATAGTTTGAATAGGTTCAGGGTGAACTGTTTTGTTACATTAGCGGAGAGTGAGGGGTTAGTGTGCAGCCAACAATAGAAAGACTCATCCTCCCCCGTTCTACGCCCCAACTGAGATGGGTGTGATCTGTATTCCAAAAACAGCGGAACCGTGTTGTTGACCACAAAAAGAGGCATCTTTTTTTGTAGTAAAGATCACACTTTATCCCGCAGCTCATACCTAACCACCTCAGCAACACTTATCTCATCCTCCTAACTCCTCCCCCATAAAAAACTTAGGTATGGAGGATTCACTCACCCGTTATCTTACACACACTCTGGTCTATTGTTTTTCACCGCGGATTGCGGTGATAGCCCGGGGGAGCATATGTCGAGCGTCACATTACATAATGTATCAAAGGCTTATGGTGAAACTATTATTTCCAAGAACATCAACCTTGAGATACAGGAAGGAGAATTCGTCGTTTTTGTCGGCCCATCAGGATGTGGAAAATCAACAATATTAAGAATGATTGCGGGTCTGGAAGATGTGACTTCCGGTGATTTGTTGTTCAATAACACACGAATGAACGATGTTCCACCCGCCAAGCGTGGCGTTGGGATGGTTTTTCAGTCTTATGCACTGTATCCCCACCTGTCTGTTGCCGACAATATGTCGTTCGGTATGAAGCTGGCTGGCGCCAAAAAAAGTGATATTCAGCAACGCGTAAAGCAAATTGCAGAGATGTTGCAACTCGCTCATCTGCTTAATCGCCGTCCTAAAGCCTTATCAGGTGGGCAACGTCAACGTGTTGCTATTGGCCGTACTCTGGTTGCTGAGCCAAGTGTTTTTCTATTGGATGAACCTCTTTCCAACCTCGACGCTGCACTGCGTGTCCAAATGCGTATTGAAATCTCACGCCTGCACAAACGATTGCAACGCACGATGATTTATGTCACCCACGATCAGGTTGAAGCCATGACGCTGGCCGACAGAATCGTGGTACTGGATGGCGGAGATGTTGCCCAGATCGGCAAACCGCTTGAACTTTACCATTACCCGGTTAATCGCTTTGTTGCCAGCTTTATTGGTTCACCCAAAATGAATTTCCTGCCAGTCAAAGTCACGGCTACCGCTATTGATCAGGTGCAGATTACTTTGCCGAATCGCCAGCAAATCTGGCTGCCCGTAGAAAGCCGGGGGGTGAAAGTAGGCAGCAATGTCTCTCTGGGAATACGCCCTGAACACCTTCTGCCAAGTGATATCGCCGATGTCACGCTGGAAGGCATAGTACAAGTTGTCGAGCAGTTAGGGAATGAAACCCAAGTTCACATTGAAATCCCAGCCATTCATCAGAATCTGGTTTATCGCCAGACTGATGTTGTGCTCGTGAAAGAAGGATCGACCTTCACCATCGGATTGCCACCCCACCGCTGCCATTTATTCCGGGAAGACGGAACAGCATGTCAGCGTTTGCATAAAGAACCCGGTGTTTGAGCCTGAGCCAATTAAAAAAACGACAGGAGAATAATTGATGAAATCAATGCGTATCTTACCTATCTCACTAACGGTTATAGCTGGATTACTGTCCATTCAAGCATCAGCCGTAGAGTTCCATGGCTACGCCCGCTCTGGTATTGGTTGGAGCGGCAGCGGCGGAGAGCAACAGTGTTTCCAAAGCACCGGTGCACAGAGCAAATATCGTTTAGGTAATGAATGTGAGACCTATGCTGAACTTAAGCTAGGTCAAGAGCTGTGGAAAGACGGCGATAAGAGCTTCTACTTCGATACCAACGTCGCCTATTCCGTGGCGCAAAAAAATGATTGGGAATCTACCGATCCAGCCTTCCGTGAAGTCAATGTCCAAGCGAAGAACGTCATCGACTGGTTACCCGGCTCAACATTGTGGGCAGGTAAACGCTTTTACCAGCGCCACGATGTGCATATGATCGATTTCTACTATTGGGATATCTCTGGTCCGGGCGCGGGCCTGCAAGATATTGACCTCGGATTTAGCAAGCTCTCTCTAGCTGTTACCCGCAATACCGAATCTGGCGGTTCTCATGGCTGGATTGCTGGTCAGCGTGACGAAATCCCCACGTCCAATGATGTCTACGATATACGTCTATCTGGCTTAGAAGTTAACCCAGGCGGTAGTCTGGAACTTGGTTTTGACTATGGGCGCGCCAATGCACGAGACCACTACCAGCTTGACCGTAATGCTTCCAAAGATGGTTTCATGTTTACCGCCGAGCATACACAGAGCATGTTAGGAGGCTTTAACAAATTTGTCGTTCAGTACGCAACCGATTCTATGACCTCCTCCAACAGTGGTCATTCTGAAGGTGCCAGCGTAAACAATGACGGTTATATGTTACGTATTCTAAATCACGGGGCCATTAATCTCGCAGAAAAATGGGATCTGATGTATGTAACGATGTATCAGGATACTGACCGTGATAACAACAATGGCAACACATGGTATACGGTCGGGGTACGTCCGATGTACAAGTGGACGCAGACCATGAGTACTCTGCTAGACATTGGCTACGATAATGTAAAATCCCAGCGCACCAATGACACCAATGATCAATACAAAATCACATTAGCCCAGCAATGGCAGGCGGGTGATAGCATCTGGTCTCGTCCAGCTATCCGCCTATTCGTTACCTATGCAAAATGGGATGAAAAATGGGGTTATGCGGGCAAAAAAGACGGTTATATTCATGGCGTGGCCTATCGAGATACAGCAATGCACAAATTCAGTCGTGGTGATGATGATGAATTTACCTTTGGTGCACAATTCGAAGCTTGGTGGTAATACTGTTAAAACCCTTTAATTTCAAGTTATTAAAGTTATTTAGTCACTAATTAGCGCTTTGGACTGATACGCCTTTTGCCCATGGGTATCAGTCTCTTTTTTTCAACCGGAAAAAGGTAAAAAATGAAAACCAAACTGCTCTCATTTTGTCTGAGTGCTGTACTCTGTAGCATGTTTCCTCTGACAGGATATGCAATATCCGTTACAACAACTCAGGCAACGACGACCCAAGATATTGCTGCTCCTTCCCTATCAACAGTGGCATTACAAAAACTAAATTGGCAACCGATTAACACTAACAATACACAGACTATTATCCTCAATGCCAAATCGCAGCATCTTAATGAGGGAGAGATTCAGGGGCCGATAGCCGCATTCGCGCTGCCAGCAAACCGAGGCTCACTGGATATTACACTGAGCAGTTTGGTACAAGATAAACAAGTTTACGCACCCAATGTTTTAGTATTTGATCAAGGATTACGCCCCGCTGCATTTTATCCAAATAGTTATTTCCCGTATGAACGTCCTGGTGTCATGTCCACAGATCGGTTAGAAGGCACGTTAAAACTGACGCCCGCGTTAGGACAACAGCAAATTTATGTACTGGTCTATACCACGCGTACCGATTTGCAGAAATCCACACAAATGATTGATCCAGCTAAAGCTTACGCTCAAGGAGTCGGAAATGCCGTTCCCGCTATTCCCGATCCTATTGCCCGCCATACGCAAACAGGTACGTTGAAGCTGAAAGTAAGATCAGAACAAAACGCTGGCAACATTACGATTGGTCAGGTTTTCTCAGGTCCGGTACAAGAACCCGTTATTGTCGGGCCAACCCAAACCACCGTAACGCCGTCTACTCCGCAAAAAGTCAAACCGGTCCTGAGTGATACAGAACGTTATTTCAATGACGCAATTAAAAAGGAAATTAATAACGGCAATATTGATAAAGCACTCAAATTGCTGGATGAAGCGGAACGCCTTGGATCTTCAACGGCACGAGAAACGTTTATCAACAGTATTAAAAACAAAGGGTAAACAAATGCTCTCCGAAGAGGAGGGCATCAGGTTTAACTCCTTTTTACATACCCCCTCGGAAATGGGGTTTTTATGTACACAAATAATTGTCATGATGAATATCTATACACAAAACACCCTTTAAAGGGGTTTTACAATAGAGATAATAAAATGGATAGGCTCACAGCAATTAACAAATTAGATAAGTTCAGCAAAATGGGAAGAGCCATTTTCCTTTTACAGGATTTGGAAGTCATCTTTGCTGACGAGACTTCTCGGACATTGCAAAAATCTATTGATCGCCTCACCAAAGCCGGACTGTTACTTCGCATTACCAAAGGGGTTTATATCTATACGCGGGCCAGCATGGGAAGTTATCCCCTGGAGACTATCGCCAAAAATATCCGACGAGGCGAATATAATTACATCAGCCTGGAGTCAGCTTTATCTCAATATGGGTTCATCTCACAAATCCCAATCGACCGCCTGACAATCATGTCTACTGGCAGAGCTGGGGAGTTTAAAACATCGTGGGGAGTCATTGAAATCACCCACACCAGCAGAGAGCCTAGCGAAATTCTGAAGGCAACGTTAGAAAGCCGTGGCCCTCTACGTATCGCAAAAAAAGAGACTGCTCTGCGTGACCAAAAAAGAGTGGGGAGGAATATGCATTTAGTTCAACTGGAGGAACTCAACTATGTCTAGCCACGTTAACTTTAACGCCATTGTCGATGAAGTCATTGAACAGGACAGACTGGCAAACCTAAGGCCAGTTGTAGAAAAAGAACTGTTGCATTATGACATCCTGTTTTGTCTTTCTAAGGACAGTTTACTCAAGGAGATTACCTTTCAGGGTGATACATCGCTAAGGCTCTGCTACGGCTCTAACCGATTTAGCGAAGATCTGGATTTTGCTGGTGGACGTGGTTTCTGTTCGGCTGATTTGAGTAGAATCAAAGAATGTGTCGAGAAATACCTGGGTGTACGATATGGGCTTGAGGTCACGGTAAAGGAACCGAATGAACTACGAAACAAACCGGAGTATGCAGAAGTAAAAGTGGATAAATGGCAAATATCCGTCACTACTGCGCCTGAACGTAAAGACCTGCCAAAACAGCGCATAAAAATAGAAATCGCCAATATTCCTGCGTATACAAACACTCCCCGTTCATTGACGAGAAATTATTCGGTGTTACCCGACGGATATGCTGATGTCCTTGTGTCTGTCGAAACCCTGCCTGAAATCATGGCCGATAAGCTGATAGCATTCCCTGCCGCTACATCTCACATTCGATACCGCGATATGTGGGATTTATTATGGTTAAGTCAGCAAAATACAACACCAGACATAGAACTCATTAAAAGAAAAGTATCAGATTATCAGCTTGATAACTTTGAAGAATTGCTTCAAGCCAGAATCGACTCGATTGAAATTATTGTTGCTTCTGGTCACTTTCACAACGAGATGAGACGATTTATACCCGCACCTATATACGACAGAAGTGTAGGACAAGAAGCATTTTCCACCTATTTAACGACGAGCCTAAAGGAGTTGTTAACCACTGTGAAGAAAAGCCTGTATTCTTCAGGAGACAACTCCGTTCCATTCAAGTTATAACGATTACATGTATTTTATGGCTGCTCTGGCACCCTAGATTAAAATACCGCATTGCTGCCACTGAGCCGTTTGCAATGAATGCGACTTTAGGGTTCCTTCTATTTCCTTTGTTTGTTGAATCAGTATCAGCCAGTCTTCATAGAGTTGTTTCAAAACCCTGCGTGCGATAGCAGTTAATTCATTATTTACATCCTCAAGTGCTTCAGGCAGCAGAGCGTTGCGGAAAAACGATGCCATATTCTGCTGCCAATCCTCCGATTTGACTAGAGATAGATAGCAACGCGTTTTTGAACTAATCACTGTCGTACATTAGATCTAAGCTAATACAGATAAAGCTTTAGTGATTCTTAGCAGGAAATTATCTTCGTAAAGAAAGGCAATAGAATTTTTTATTGCTTGATGATCTCTTATTTTATATTCATCAATAATGAGTTGTAATTTTTTAGACAACTCAGGAATACTACCGGATTGATAAAGCTGACCATTTAAATTATTAATAATATCGCTCGGACCACACTGACAATCTGAACTTATACAATAGATACCATAGGATATTGCTTCCGCTAATACCATGCCAAAACCTTCATATTTCGATGTTAAAATAACAGCTGATACTTCCTTTATGTTATCCATAACAAATTTCCATGGCTGCTCTTTCCAACCGTGCCAAATAATATTGTTATTGATATTAAGTTGTAAAGATAATTCTTTTAAATAATCTTCATCCTCACCAGAACCTATCATATGTAACTCCCAATGACCATGCAACTGTGAAAGAGCTAAAAATAGTTCAGTTAAATTTTTTGATTTATAGGCAAGAACTCTTCCAATATATAAGAATCTAGTTATGTGTTTTGGTTGAGGAATTATAAAGGAGTTCATTTTGATCGGGTTGAAAATAAGATGAAGTTTCTCTCTTTTTATCCCAAAGGATAACATTTGATCTCTTAAACCAGAACTAATTACAAGGTGCTCGTCAGCACCGTATAAGTCTTTAATTTTCTGTAAGGTAGGATTCCTAATGGAGGTATGCAGCCAAGAATAAGTTCTTACCGGGAAATTAATTTTTTCACAAGAAAGCCGAGCAATATTGCAAGATGTGGTGTCTAAACTTATTATAATTTCTGGATGAAATCTTTCTAATATCAAAGACAATTCACATGTAATATCCTGACGAGATTCGTAACTGCTTGACTCTAAGGTGATATGCTTAGCATCAGATAACCAAGTACGACTTTCAATTCTATTTTTCTTATTTAGGGATATTAAAATAAAATTAATTCCAATGTTAGCCCGACCAATCAAATTCATTAAATTTGAACATACTGTTTCTACACCACCATATCCATTCAGGAAAAGATCATGGTATATTATAAATATTTTTTTCATTGCAAATCCTTTATTAAATTAACCAAAAGCGTTCTTGAGCTTTGGTTTTGTTAATAGAGTGATGATATTTTTTCAATGAAATTAAAAGATTTGACTTATTATTAAATAGAGGCCCTAATTGAGATTCATAAAAGAGAATGTTTTGCATTTTTTCTTTTAAATTAATATCCACCAATATGGCATACTTATTAAATTTGTTATTTCTTAATAAAGCACTTTCCAAACTATCAGGATTAATAATAGGGTATTTTCCTAAAACATAGGGAAAATCTTCATAAAGTAATATTTTGAATTTACGAGAACCTTTTATATTATATACCAGATTATTTATTATGATGTGGTCTACATGTTGACCTATACCTAAAGGAGCATATATATAATCAGGTTGATAATTTAACAATGTTTTATTGATGAGATCTTGGGCCATATCAGATGCATTATCTGATTCATGTACCTGACCACTATAAATCATAGCAGAATCTTTATATATCAGTTCACCGCATTGATCGGTTCTATAAATACAATCTAAAATTTTACCATGTATTGGAATCGCTGATAATTTATTGCAAAAAGCCAGATCCTCATTAACTCGCTTTGAATAAGATTTCATAAATGAATTAATATTATCATTACGTACAGCGTGTGAGTCATGAGAAGTAAGATATTTATCATATTCAGTAAAAAACGTTAAAATAACCACCTTTTTATTTTCTGAAACTAATTTATGTATTAAACCGCCCGCGCTTAAGGCTGCATCATCTAAATGAGGTGATAGGAATAAATGTATCATATTAAATCCCCATGTAAAGGCTATTATATTTTATTTCCATGAGTACTATATAAATAGCTGCCAGATCAATGCGTATCCCATCCCTGTTTTTTATAAAATCTGAGTTGTTAATATTTGGTTTTTCTTCGAATTGAACTCTTTCATCATTGAAATAAAATTCTTTCATTATATCAAACCAGCTAGCATGGATTCTCTTTGCTGCAACTTCTATTATATTGTCATTATGGCCTAATATTGTCATTAAATCAGAAAAAATAACATCGTTTGTAGAAAGCAAGATTTCATAATTAAAATTATCAGGTACGATATTATCGTCATATAAATAAATATCTTTTATTACTTCTGATATAATGCTCAGGTCACTCTTTATTAACCTTTTCTCAAACTGCTTTTCTTTTTCAGTGAATTCTTGATAAGGTTTTAAGAAATTTATTTGCAAGTTGTACTCAATTTCAAGTTTTGTTATTGAGTCTTGCATAGCCGTCTTATTATCAACTAAATATTTTGCACACCATAAGTCATGTATACAAGAAGCAAGAATATCTAAATTACCATCCTGTTCCAGGAAAGAATATATTCCATAAAACAATTTAACATGTGAGCTATTTAACTGAAAATGTAAGGATCTACAATCAGGATTAAATATAAATGAGGCTTGTTTTAGTCTTCTCTGAATCTCTTTGGTTAAGTATGTTGAATTTAAATTAATTCCCACACCCAACAGCTTTTTATTATTTTCTTTATTCATTTTCCTTCTCCTGTCATTTGTTCATTAACCTTATTTCCGTTGATGATATATCTAAGCGAAATAGATTCTCTGGAATAGATTCAAATAAAAATCGGTGTTCATCTTTAATATTCACTAAATCATTAACTGTATGGTATTTATTATTAAAAAAACGTCCAGCCACAATAAATCTACAATCATTATTCTTAATTGTCATAAGAGATTTCTTTAACCCTTCTTCACCTCCATAATAAATAGGATTATTAATTTCTTGACATAAATCAGCGCCAATGACGAAAATTGCTCCCTGATAAATATGCGATTTTTCAGTAAAAAATTTAGCATCACTTAAAATAACATCCCCTTTTTCCTTAAATTGTCTTATCCTATTGAAAACTTCATCGGTTGAAATGGTAAGTTTTACCGCATTCTTGATTGATAGTTCATAATAGGATTTTCTTTTAGTCACTGCTGTGGCGATTTCTTTTAATTTTTCGTGTCCTTTATGAAATGGATTGAAAGAACCAGATAAAATTAAAGCATTTTTCCAATCTATATTTGTATCGTTAAAGTCCCCGTTTCTATCAATATGTATATAATTCAACTTACCATCAATTAAATCGATTATATAACGTTCATGCTTGTTCGGCATATTTATATTTATCCTCATATGCTATTATTGTTAATTAAATATATATCGCTTTATTATATAATCACATATTTATTAAGTTACATTATTATACCCGTTATTTACCAATGGTGATTAATGATATATTTTCACTCTTTTTAAATAAATATCAAATTGATTCACCTGGTGATTGCCAGACCATTCGTTAACGGCAACCTATTGTTTTTTAACATTAAAAACATTAACTATAAATGTTTTATTCGCAGCTCAGATTATTACTAAATCGCCTAACCCCCTAAATTATTCTCATTAATTATCAGTATTTTCTCTATAATTTTCCTCAGTGATATTAACTAAGGCAGATTTTATTTTTAAAATATCTTCCATTGTATGTGACGTATCAAGGCTCACCCGAACCGCGCCATCAGGATAAGTTCCAAATTTTTTATGGGCTAATGGCGCGCATTGCAATCCGGGACGTGTAATAATATTGTATTTGTTTTCTAGTATATAAGAAATTTCTCCGGGATGATAACCTTCTACTGTAAAAAGAATTGTTGGTACCCCAACGTTATATTTACAGATTAACTTGACCTTCTTTAATTGTGATAGCTCATCTATAAGATGTGTACGCAGAGTTTGTAATTGATTTTGAATATTTTCTATCCCGATTTTTTTTAAACGTCTTATGGATGCTAGTAATGAAAGTATGCCAATCGTATTTTGTGTTCCCGATTCATACTTGTATGGTATTCCAGTTGGTTGTTTTGTTAATCTTGATAATACACCTGTCCCACCTTGAATTAATTCACTATGAGAAAATTCATTATCAAGAATGAAATATCCCCCAATACCTGACACTCCTCCTAAGCTTTTATGCCCGCTAAAAACAAGGTAATCAATATTACCTTTCGATAAATCAATTAGTTGTGAACCAAAAGATTGTGAACCATCAACTAAAACCATCGTGCCATATAAATGTGCCAGTTTTCCTACCTCATCTATATTACAAAATGTGCCAATAGTATTGGAGCAACTATGAACCACTAATAGTTTAGTTCTCTTATTCTTTAATAAAAATTCCAAATGTGATATATCAATTTCACCCTCTGTCACATCGATCAATTGACTACTTACCCCAATATCTTTTAAATGCTCTATAGGTCTAAGTACTGAATTATGTTCTAAATGGGTAGTAATGACATTATCACCCGGCTTAAGCGTACCTTTTATACATTCGTTGAGTGAGTATGTTGCTCCTGAGTTAAAAATGACTGTCCCATGACTATTTAGCCCTGTTTGTTCAATTAATTCATGCCTACACTCTTCAATAAGCTCGGTAACCTTTTTAGATTGTTGCGATAAAGATCGCTCTGGAGTTACCCCAAGAGTGTCTAAATACATATTTATTATATCTTTTACCTCTTGTGACTTTGGCCATGAGGTAGAAGCTACATCTGCATATAACATTATCCAACCTCCATATGGTTACTAATATATAATTTGAATTTTTTAGCCGTCGCATCCATTTCATTTATTCCCTCATTAACTCTCCAATCGGATCTTTCTGGCACATTCAAACTATTTGCTAATACCGTTCTTATCATTCCTCTCTCAATGAAATCTGATTCACCTATCGTAAAAATATATTTATTACCACTATCTTCAACGTAGATATAAGGGCCAGCCTCACCGAACATCTTAAGTTCATCCAATGAATCTATTGTATGAATTTTAAATTGATTTTTTAATTTATTATGAAGATTAATCTCGGTCGGGAAACAACATAAGTGCGCGTGATAACAGTATTTTTGATTTGGGTCCATGACGATACAGCCACCAGCTCGTCCATTTTCATAGCAAAGAGGATTATTTATATTATAATATTCACGATAAAAATCATTTATTATATTCTTAAATCGTTCCAGTTCTTTTATTGCTTCTTCATCATAGATTTCTGCCAAGCATCGGTATCCCCCTAAACTAGTTTCACATTTATTGGTGGCAATGATTACATAGCCCTCAATTATCTGGCCTTTAGGTACGAATGCATAAAAATATTTTCCTTGTAAAAGTATTTTATCTTTTTCAAAGGAAGATTCTGGGTGACAAAAAATACATCCCATTTTAAACCCCTTTATCGTTTGTCGATTCTGCTGATAAATATATCTTCATGACGCAAATTGAAATCTTCTTCGGTATGCCAAGCAATCATCATGCTAAATTTATTTATAATACTATGTTTATTCAGTCTGCTTTGTAGTTCAGCATAAATAGGATTTGGTAAGATTATTCTGCATTTTGTCCTCATAGCAAGACAAGAATCAATCACAGATATAATTGTACCGGGAGCGGTGTTTGATAAACCTATCACCTCTACCGTAGTATCATCAAAACCTAATATTGCTAACTCTTTCCCAACAGCTAATAACTTAATATCGCTGTAGTAAGGACACTGCTTTGCATAAGCAATCCAATTGTTATTTACTTCCCTACCGAAAAAATTGATTTTATTAATATTATCTATTTCATTAAAATCACTCAGGTCTACATCGATTTCGGTAGATCCCTCTACTAATATTTCTGTAAAGTCAAAAATGTTCACTCTACTACACATGTATTTTTCGAAAATCTTTGAATAACATTTTATTTTTCTTGTATCTGAATAACAAACCGTCGCATCTATATCATTACGATGTGTTTGTTTAGCGCTTTCTATTATCAAAGTTCGTGATTTTACACTTTCATCTACGCCAAAATCGCTAAGCATATTAATCGATACTCGTCGGTATTTAAGACTAAATTCACACTTTCTTGTTATAAGAATTGACAAGTATATATCGTTTTTTTTAGATAAAAATGCTTTTATTTCACTAGAAATATTATATTTCTTTTCTTTCAGACTTTTCCAAATAAAATAATCTAAGCTTCCTATATAACGCTTATAAAAATTATTTATTAGAATATAGTTTTCATCCGTTATATCTTCGTAGACTAGGGTTATTCCATTTCCCATGGCTTTAAAATTTTCCATTATCTTATCTCGGGATTTTATATTCTCGCTCATTGATTCTTATTCCCAAGTTTATATTCATTATCCGAATATATGATCATGAAATATTGTATTTTATGACATGCATCATGATTTTAAAGATCCAACCGGAGCATAAACTGTAATCCGTTATCCTGAAAAATTGAATTGCAGTTTCTCCCAATCATGCAAGAACAAAGGTGAAAATAGGTGTTTAAAAGAATAATCTTTCATAAATTCTCTGTGGTAGTGTTTTAAATGAAATAATCACATTAACCAGCTCCTGAATTAAATACGATGAGCTGTTTCTGCATACCGAATAATATCCCTGATATAGCCAAGGTGATTTTGCCGGTACCAAATTCATGAAATACTTAATCAGCAGTATATCCCCTATGGATTTCAAGATGCATTGCGGCGGCAAAGGAGTGGTTATTACCAGGCTGTTCTATTTTAGCAATAGTCGGTTGCTTGACCCCAAGCGCAATTGCCAGCTCAGTTTGTGAAACATCACGGGCCTCGCGGATCTGATAAAGCCCTATCTCCCGTTTCATTTCATCAACTTTTTTAGCAATTCTACGGCGGCTTTCAGGGCTGCGTTTTTCAAGCAATTCATCAAGTGTAGTCATACTCAGTTTTCCAAGCTAGGTGGGGAATTAATTCACACGATTATTTTACCTCTTGCTTTTACAAGAATTTCATTAATAGAGTCAAAAGGGTTAGTAATGCACTAACCCCATTAGCACAGAAAATTACAACGTAATTTGTGGGTTCTGGATACCACAGGCTTGCGCATAGCGCACTAATGTTTCTATACTGGCTTTTGTTACATTATTTTCCATTTTCGTCACCGTTGGCGGCGTCACCCCCATTCTTTCCGCAACTTGTGAGCGAGTCAGTCCAGCAAACTTACGCCACTCTGCAAGTGTTTCTTGCAATCTTTCCTTACGTTCTTCAGCTTCGTAAGCGGCTTTAAATTCAGAGTCTTTCATCATTTCTGCCAGAATCTCTGAATGTGTCTTATATTTCTTCATGTTTCATTTCCTCCAATCTGCGAAATGCTAAAGCTATCTCACTTGGATTGATTTTTTGTGTTTTCTTTATATAAACTCGCAGAATATATATTTGCTTTCCTGTCTGATATACCCATAATCCGCGTGCTATATCTCCCCCCATTGTTCGAATTTCGTAAAGACCATTTCCCAAATGTTTTGTGTCCGGTTCACGTAGTGAGCGAGGATCTTTTTCTAGCTTTCCAATCAACCTTACAAGTTTTACCCCTACTTTTGCTGGCAAAAACTTAATTTCTTGTTCAGCCTCATCATGGTATTTAACTATAAACACTCTAATTTCCTCCTAATGCAAAAAATTAACCCAAAAGGAAATTTTCATCAAGAGGAAAATTGCATTTTAATGAAATATCACTTCTGACTAAATTTCTTGACCATAGATTTCCATCTATATAGCACTTGACCTATATTGAACAATAAGTAATCATGTAACTATCGAGACAACAGACACCTTTGATGCATGGTTCGATGCTTTGGATGACACCGACAGGGCCAATATGCTAGCTTCAATAATAGCACTTCGGGAAACCCAGGCCATACGCAGATACTGTGAACGGTTCATGCCACAGCAACATGAAAGAATTACGTGTCCAAAGCAAAGGCGACCCGCTCCGAGCATTCTTTGCGTTCGACCCCAAGCGGAGAGGAATTTTGCTTTGCGCCGGTAACAAAACCGGAAACGAGAAACGGTTTTATGAAACGATGATTCCGATTGCTGACCGTGAGTTCACGGCACATCTGGAAAAGCTAAAAAAGGAGTATACCCTATGGATTTCAAGTTGCATCGCGACGGCAAGGGAACGAATCCCCGGGAGCATAGATAACTATGTGACCGGGGTGAGTGAGTGCAGCCAACAAAGAGGCAGCTTGAAAGATGACGGGTATAAACACTATGGCAAAAACTCTTGATCCAATATTAGCAAACGAAAAGCCCGAAGTTGTTGCCAATGCACAAGCTGCGGCAACGGAGATGTTGCTAAACATCCATTTGGCAGAACTTCGTGAGCGGGTACAAAAGACTCAAGGCGAAATAGCTCTGGCTCTTGGTATCAAGCAACCCACGGTTTCTGACATGGAGAAGCTTGGCCGCGATTTGAAACTGTCTTCCCTCAAACGTTACGTTGAGGCAACGGGTAGCAAGCTGCGTCTCGATATCGAGTTACCCGACGGTACCCACTACGAATTTTCCGTTTAGCCACAAACGCTCCGGTAACCCTCGCGGATATATTCAAGATAAATGTCCGCATCGACTTTTTTACGTGCCAGATGATTGTGAAGAGCAAGGTCTTCAAGTGAACGCTTTTTAGGAAAGAAAAATTTGAGGAGAGATTCTTAACGCGGGACAAGCTCCATTTTGTAAACGGAACTCGATGAAAACAGAGCACCAAGTGAAAAATTGGCACGTTATCAGAAAGTTGAAATGCCCTCCTTTTGGGAGGGCATTTAATTAGCTAGCGTGTTCTAAGAATTACTTCTTATCGCCACCAAAACCAGCATTCAACAGTTCTGCCAAGTTCGCAGTAGCCTCATCGACACTCACTGGTGGTGCTTCAGAAGCTTCGTTCAACTGACGACGACGTATACGATCCTGATGGTACGCATAACCGGTACCCGCAGGGATCAGACGACCGACGATGACGTTCTCTTTCAAGCCACGCAGTTCATCACGTTTACCAGCAACCGCGGCTTCAGTCAGTACGCGGGTTGTTTCCTGGAACGATGCCGCAGAGATGAAAGATTCAGTTGCCAGAGACGCTTTGGTGATACCCAACAGATCACGGCCATAAGTTGCAGGGACTTTACCATCCTGTTCCAGCTTACGGTTTGCCACTTTAACGCGGGCATATTCAACCTGTTCGCCTTCCAGGAACTCGGAGCTACCTGCACTTTCAATGGTTGCTTTACGCAGCATCTGACGAACGATAACCTCAATGTGTTTATCGTTAATCTTAACCCCTTGCAGACGGTAAACTTCCTGAACTTCGTTGGTGATGTAACGGGTAACCGCATGAACACCACGCAGGCGCAGAATGTCATGTGGAGACTCTGGACCATCGGAGATCACGTCACCACGTTCAACAACTTCACCCTCGAACACGTTCAACTGACGCCATTTAGGGATCATCTCTTCGTAAGCATCACCACCATCTAATGGGGAAATGACCAAACGACGTTTGCCCTTAGTTTCTTTACCGAAGGAAACGATACCGCTGACTTCAGCCAAGATGGCAGGCTCTTTCGGACGACGTGCTTCGAACAGGTCAGCAACGCGTGGCAGACCACCGGTAATATCTTTCGTACCGCCGGATTCCTGAGGAATACGTGCTAACGTATCACCCGCAGAAATGCTCACGCCATCGTCCAATTGAACAATGGCTTTGCCGGGTAAGAAATATTGAGCAGGCATATCAGTACCTGGGATCAATACATCGTCACCATTGGCATCAACAATTTTCAAGGCCGGACGCAAGTCTTTCCCACTACCGGTACGCTCTGCACTATCCAGAACAACCAATGAAGACAAACCTGTCAACTCATCAGTCTGACGGGTAATGGTCTGACTATCTACCATGTCAGCGAAACGGATGATACCGGATACTTCACTGACAACTGGCATGGTATGTGGGTCCCAGTTAGCAACGGTTTCGCCACCGTTAACTGCTTCGCCATCACCCTTACCCAGCACCGCACCGTAAGGTACTTTATAACTTTCTTTAGTACGGCCAAATTCGTCGATCAGACACAGCTCTGTGTTACGAGAAGTAATCACCAGTTTGCCAGCCGAGTTCGTCACGGATTTAGCGTTAAACAGCTTCAGACTACCTTTGTTACGAACCTGAATGCTGGATTCTGCTGCGGCACGAGATGCCGCACCACCGATGTGGAACGTACGCATCGTCAGCTGTGTACCCGGCTCACCGATGGACTGAGCCGCAATAACACCAACAGCTTCACCTTTATTGATGATGTGTCCACGAGCAAGGTCACGACCATAACAGTTTGCACAAACACCGAAGTCAGTTTCACAACTTACAACAGAACGTACTTTAATGCTGTCAACAGAGCTTTCTTCTAACAGATCACACCATTTTTCGTTCAGCAATGTGTTACGTGGGACCAGAATGTCAGCCGTACCCGGCTTCAGCACATCTTCTGCCGTCACACGGCCCAATACACGCTCACGCAGTGGTTCTTTAACATCACCACCTTCAATCACCGGCGTCATCAGGATACCTTCGTGAGTACCACAGTCGTCTTCTGTAACAACCAGATCCTGTGCCACGTCAACCAGACGGCGAGTCAAGTAACCAGAGTTCGCCGTTTTCAGTGCGGTATCCGCAAGCCCTTTACGAGCACCGTGGGTTGAGATGAAGTACTGGAGTACGTTCAAACCTTCACGGAAGTTCGCGGTAATTGGGGTTTCGATGATGGAGCCATCTGGTTTAGCCATCAAGCCACGCATACCCGCCAACTGACGGATCTGAGCGGCAGAACCACGCGCACCGGAGTCAGCCATCATAAAGATGCTGTTGAAGGAGACTTGTTGTTCTTCTTCACCGTCACGGTTAATCACTGTTTCAGTGGACAGGTTTTCCATCATTGCCTTAGCAACACGCTCGTTTGCTGCGGCCCAGATATCGATAACCTTGTTATAACGTTCGCCAGCTGTTACCAAACCAGATTGGAACTGTTCCTGAATTTCAGCAACTTCTGCCTCTGCTTCTGCAATGATCCCCGCTTTTTTCTCCGGGATAACCATGTCATCGATCCCAACAGATGCCCCTGAACGTGCAGCATAGGCAAAGCCGGTGTACATGATCTGGTCAGCGAAGATAACGGTTGGTTTCAGACCCATCACGCGGTAGCAAGTGTTCAACATTCTGGAGATAGCTTTTTTACCCAGTGGTTGGTTAACCAAAGAGTAAGGCAGACCTCTCGGTACGATCATCCACAGGATTGCTCGACCAATGGTCGTATCAACCAAACCAGTGCTGGTCGTGATGTTGCCTTCACCATCTTTCACTTCTTCAGTAATACGAACTTTGACGCGGGCATGCAGAGAAGCCAGACCTGCGCGATATACGCGTTCTGCTTCTTTAGGCCCAGTCAGCACCATGCCTTCGCCTTTAGCGTTAACACAGTCACGGGTCATATAGTACAGACCCAAAACAACGTCCTGAGATGGAACAATGATTGGCTCACCGCTCGCTGGAGACAGGATGTTGTTGGTAGACATCATCAGTGCACGCGCTTCTAACTGGGCTTCCAGTGTCAACGGTACGTGAACAGCCATCTGGTCACCGTCGAAGTCGGCGTTATATGCCGCACACACCAATGGGTGCAACTGAATCGCTTTACCTTCGATCAGAACCGGTTCGAATGCCTGAATACCCAAACGGTGAAGTGTCGGTGCACGGTTCAGCAGAACCGGGTGTTCACGAATAACTTCATCCAAGATATCCCAGACAACCGCCTCTTCACGCTCAACCATCTTCTTGGCTGCTTTAATGGTGGTCGCCAAACCACGCAGTTCCAGCTTGCCGTAGATGAATGGCTTGAACAGCTCCAGTGCCATCTTTTTAGGCAGACCACACTGATGCAAACGCAGATAAGGACCTACGGTGATGACAGAACGACCGGAATAGTCAACACGTTTACCTAACAGGTTTTGACGGAAACGGCCCTGTTTACCCTTGATCATATCTGCCAGGGATTTCAGAGGACGTTTGTTAGAACCAGTAATTGCACGACCGCGACGACCGTTATCCAGCAAAGCATCGACCGCTTCCTGCAACATACGTTTTTCGTTACGAACGATGATATCTGGTGCAGCCAGATCCAGCAGGCGTTTCAAACGGTTGTTACGGTTAATAACACGACGATACAGATCGTTCAGATCCGAAGTGGCAAAACGACCACCATCCAGTGGAACCAATGGACGTAGATCCGGTGGCAGAACTGGCAGAACCGTCAGCACCATCCATTCAGGTTTGTTACCAGACTGAATAAAGGCTTCCAACAGCTTAATACGTTTGGTCAGTTTTTTACGTTTAGTTTCAGAGTTAGTTTCATTTAACTCTTCACGCAACGTTTCACACTCATTTTCCAGATCGAGATTTTTCAGCAAAGACTGGATAGCTTCTGCACCCATCTTCGCATCAAATTCATCACCAAACTCTTCCAGTGCATCCAGGTATTGCTCTTCTGTCAGGATCTGACTACGTTCCAGGCTAGTCATACCGCCTTCTACAACCACATAGGATTCGAAGTACAGTACGCGCTCAATATCACGCAGTGGCATATCCAGCAACAAACCGATGCGGGATGGCAATGATTTCAGGAACCAAATGTGTGCAGTCGGAGAAGCCAGTTCGATGTGCCCCATACGTTCACGACGAACTTTAGTCTGGGTGACTTCTACGCCACACTTCTCACAAATCACACCACGGTGTTTCAGACGCTTGTATTTACCACACAAGCACTCATAGTCTTTTACCGGTCCGAAAATACGGGCGCAGAAAAGGCCGTCACGCTCAGGTTTGAACGTACGGTAGTTAATAGTTTCCGGCTTTTTCACTTCACCGAATGACCATGAACGGATCATATCTGGCGAGGCCAGAGCAATTTTGATCGCATCAAACTCTTCGGTCTTAGTTTGCGCTTTCAGAAACTTCAATAAGTCTTTCACGAAATGGCTCCTGTCGGAGTTAGACCTGTCAGGAGAGCGGCCCATGCCACTCCCCCCTATAACCAGTGCAACCACTGGCTGGTAAACTGCCCGTCATCTCCATTCAGGGCAGTACCAGCGGGAATACGATTTACTCGTCTTCCAGCTCGATGTTGATACCCAGAGAGCGGATCTCTTTCAACAATACGTTAAAGGATTCCGGCATACCTGGTTCCATCTGGTGGTTGCCATCCACGATGTTTTTATACATCTTGGTACGGCCGTTAACATCGTCGGACTTGACGGTGAGCATTTCCTGCAAGGTGTATGCAGCACCATATGCTTCCAATGCCCACACTTCCATCTCACCGAAGCGTTGACCACCGAACTGCGCCTTACCACCCAGCGGTTGCTGAGTAACCAAGCTGTACGAACCAGTTGAACGAGCGTGCATCTTGTCATCCACCAAGTGGTTCAGTTTCAACATATACATGTAGCCAACTGTAACCTGGCGTTCGAATTGCTCACCAGTACGACCATCAAACAGGGTAATCTGACCAGAAGTTGGTAAGTCACCCAATTTCAGCAGTTCTTTAATTTCTTTCTCTTTCGCACCATCAAACACTGGTGTCGCAATTGGCATACCTTTTTTCAGGTTTTCAGCCAGACGAAGAACTTCTTCATCAGAGAAAGTGTTCAGATCAACTTTCTGACGGGTTTCATCACCCAGGTCATAAGCTTTCTGGATAAATTCACGCAGTTTGGCAACTTCCTGCTGCTGTTTCAGCATTGCGTTGATCTTGTCACCAATACCTTTCGCAGCCATGCCTAAGTGAGTTTCCAGGATCTGACCAATGTTCATACGTGATGGTACGCCCAGTGGGTTCAGTACGATATCTACCGGAGTACCGTTCTCATCGTAAGGCATATCCTCGATCGGGTTGATCTTGGAAATAACACCCTTGTTACCATGGCGACCTGCCATCTTATCGCCAGGCTGAATCTGACGTTTAACTGCCAGGTAAACTTTAACGATTTTCAGTACGCCAGGTGCGAGATCATCACCTTGCGTGATCTTACGGCGTTTAGCATCCAGTTTTTTCTCGAACTCAGCTTTCAGTTCGTCATACTGTTCAGCCAACTGTTCCAACTGATTCTGTTTCTCTTCATCAGCCAGACCCAGTTCCAACCAACGCTCACGAGGGAGTTTGTCAAGTTTCTCAGCTTCTATACCGCCAGAAATCAGTACAGAACGGATGCGCGCGAACAAACCAGCTTCAAAGATTTGCAGCTCTTCTGTCAGGTCTTTCTTAGCCTGACGCAATTGCATCTCTTCAATTTCCAGAGCTCGCTTATCTTTTTCCACACCGTCACGGGTAAATACCTGTACGTCGATAACCGTACCGGATACACCATTTGGTACGCGCAGAGAAGAGTCTTTAACATCGGACGCTTTCTCACCGAAGATAGCACGCAGTAGTTTTTCTTCTGGCGTCAGTTGGGTTTCACCTTTAGGTGTCACTTTACCCACCAGAATGTCACCACCGGTAACTTCCGCACCGATATAAACGATACCGGATTCATCCAGTTTGGAGAGCGCCGCTTCACCCACGTTAGGGATGTCAGCAGTGATCTCTTCAGGCCCTAATTTGGTATCACGAGATACACAAGCCAATTCCTGAATATGAATGGTTGTAAAGCGATCTTCCTGAACAACACGCTCAGAAACTAAGATGGAGTCCTCGAAGTTATAACCATTCCACGGCATGAACGCTACGCGCATGTTCTGACCCAGCGCCAACTCACCCAAATCAGTGGATGGGCCGTCAGCCAGCACATCACCGCGTTCTACTGGTTCACCCAGAGAAACGCATGGCATTTGGTTAATACAAGTGTTCTGGTTAGAACGGGTATATTTAGTCAGGTTATAGATATCAATACCTGCTTCACCCGAATACATTTCATCTTCGTTTACTTTGATAACGATACGAGACGCATCAACGTACTGAACCACACCACCGCGTTTAGCTACGGAAGTTACACCTGAGTCAACGGCTACAGCCCGTTCCATACCTGTACCTACCAACGGCTTATCAGCACGCAGAGTAGGAACAGCCTGACGTTGCATGTTTGCACCCATCAATGCACGGTTTGCGTCATCGTGTTCCAGGAATGGGATCAAAGAAGCACCAACGGAAACCACCTGCTGGGTAGAAACGTCCATATATTCAACCTGTTCACGGTTGAATAAGCTGGATTCGCCATAGTTACGACAGGTTATTAGATCTTCAACGAAATGGCCTTCATCATCTAATACGGTGTTTGCCTGTGCAATGACGAAGTTACCTTCTTCAATCGCAGACAGATAATGAATTTCATCCGTTACAACGCCGTCACGAACCAAACGGTATGGGGTTTCAAGGAAACCATACTCGTTAGTCTGTGCATAAACAGACAACGAGTTAATCAGACCGATGTTCGGACCTTCCGGGGTTTCGATTGGACATACACGGCCATAGTGAGTTGGATGTACGTCACGTACTTCGAAGCCCGCACGCTCACGAGTCAAACCACCTGGACCTAACGCAGAGATACGGCGTTTGTGAGTGATTTCAGAAAGTGGGTTGTTTTGGTCCATAAACTGAGACAGCTGGCTGGAACCAAAGAACTCTTTCACTGCGGCTGAAATCGGCTTAGCGTTGATCATGTCCTGAGGCATCAGAGTATCCAGATCACCCAGAGACAGACGCTCTTTAACTGCACGCTCAACACGTACCAGACCAACACGGAACTGGTTTTCTGCCATTTCACCAACGGAACGGATACGACGGTTACCTAAGTGGTCAATATCGTCGACTTCACCTTTACCATTACGGATATCAATGAGCTTCTTCATGACATCAATGATGTCATCTTTACTCAGAATACCGGAGCCTTCGACTTCTTCACGGCTCAATGAGCGGTTGAATTTCATACGACCAACCGCAGAAAGATCATAGCGATCTTCTGAGAAGAACAGATTTTCAAACAGATTTTCTGCCGCTTCACGGGTTGGTGGCTCACCAGGACGCATCATGCGATAAATCTCAACCAAAGCACTCAAACGATCATTGGTTGGATCAACACGAAGTGTCTCAGAAATATATGCGCCGTGATCTAAATCGTTGGTGAACAATGTTTCGATAGATTTATGACCAGACTGGCTCAAACGTGCCAACAGATCTAAAGAGAGCTCCATGTTAGCAGCACAGATAATTTCACCTGTGTTGACATCAATGTAGTCTCTTGCAACAACTTTACCCGCAATGTATTCAACAGGAACCTCAATGCGGTTCACTTCGTCTTTTTCTAACTGGCGGATATGACGCGCGGTAATACGACGGCCTTTTTCAACATAAACTTTGCCGTTTGCTTCAATATCAAAAGAAGCTGTCTCACCACGCAGACGCTCTGGCACCAGAGTCATCTGTAGTTTGTTGTCACGAATTTCGAAAACTGTTTTACTGAAGAACAGGTTCAAAACGTCTTCAGTACTGTAATTCATTGCACGCAGAATAATAGTTGCCGGCAATTTACGACGGCGGTCAATACGCACAAACAGGTTATCTTTTGGATCGAATTCGAAATCTAACCAGGAACCACGATAGGGGATAATGCGTGCGTTATACAGCACCTTACCAGATGAGTGAGTTTTACCCTTATCGCTGTCAAAGAATACCCCAGGACTACGATGTAACTGGGAAACAATAACCCTTTCAGTACCGTTGATAACAAAAGTACCGTTGTCAGTCATGAGTGGAATTTCACCCATGTAGACTTCTTGTTCTTTAATATCTTTGACCGTGCCTTCCGGTGCTTCACGTTCATAGATAACCAGACGCAGTTTAACCCGCAAAGGTGCAGAATAAGTTACACCACGAATCTGGCACTCTTTAACATCAAACACAGGCTCACCAAGACGGTAGCTAACGTATTGCAGCTCCGAACTGCCACTGTAGCTCTGAATTGGGAATACAGAACGGAATGCCGCTTCTAAACCATTCTGGCCTTCTGGATCTTGCTCGATAAACTTCTGGAACGAGTCAAGTTGGATAGAAAGGAGATAGGGTACGTCCAAAACTTGCGGACGCTTACCAAAATCCTTACGAATACGTTTTTTCTCGGTATAGGAGTAAACCATAGGGTTCCTCAGCTCGCTGATCAGTGACCCACTCTGTCCGCCCTAAAGGACAGCTCTTTACGACACTATTTTTTCGAACAGAAAATTGAATTATTTTCCATAATACTCATTGCTATTACTCTTAAATCATTTCATTGCGTTACCTTACTACCGAGCTACCCGAGTGGATCGTAGCTGAGAACGCAGTATATTAAGTCGTCAATAGGAAAAAGTATTTGGGGTTAACTAGTAGCCAAATAGTGGAAATGCTACTAATACCCTACAGCGCAAAAAGGCTGGTGACCAAAAAATCACCAGCCGTCAGCCTCTAAAGTCAGGCTGCTAACTTAAAACTGAACTTACTTAATCTCAACAGAAGCGCCTGCTTCTTCCAGAGATTTTTTCAGTGCTTCAGCGTCATCTTTGCTGATGCCTTCTTTCAGTGTAGCGTTTGGAGCGCTCTCAACCAGATCTTTTGCTTCTTTCAGACCCAGGCCAGTTGCGCCACGTACTGCTTTGATAACAGCAACTTTGTTACCGCCAATAGCAGACAGAACAACGTCAAACTCAGTTTTTTCTTCAACAGCTTCAACTGCGCCAGCAGCAACAGCTACAGCGGCAGCAGCAGAAACGCCGAATTTGTCTTCCATTGCAGTGATCAGTTCAACAACATCCATGACGGACATTGTTGCAACTGTGTCCAGAATTTGTTCTTTAGTGATAGACATAACAAGTGTTCCTAAAATTCAGAAATAATTTATACGTTAAAAAGCAACGAAGGAAATTGGCAATTAAACTGCTTCTCTCTGCTCGCGTAACGCAGCCAATGTACGAACCAATTTGCCTGCAACGGCTTCTTTCATGGTTGACATCAGGCGTGCGATTGCTTCTTCGTAAGTTGGGAGTGTTGCCAAACGGTCAATATTGGCCGCAGGAATAAACTCTCCTTCAAAGGCTGCTGCTTTAATCTCGAATGCTGGATTCGCTTTCGCGAACTCTTTGAACAGACGAGCAGCTGCGCCCGGATGTTCATTAGAGAAAGCAATCAAGGTTGGACCAATAAACGCTTCTTTCAGGCACTCATATTCAGTACCTTCAACAGCACGGCGAATCAGTGTGTTACGAACAACACGGATATAAACGCCAGCTTCGCGACCTGCTTTACGCAGTTCAGTCATTTTATCTACAGTAACGCCACGGGAATCCGCAACAACCGCAGACAGCGCGCCTTTGGCTACTTCGCTGACTTCAGCAACAATCGCTTGTTTGTCTTGAAGATTTAGTGCCATTAGCTTCTTGCTCCTGGATTAACCGGGAAGAACCCGGAACTCACATCACTCATAACACCACAGGTGTCTGAGCTCTAAAACACGGCGAGCAGAATCCAGAAATGAATTTCATTTGGCTCTGTCACCGTCTACGCAGGGATATTAAGTAATCACTTACACCTGCGGTCTTGGACGG
This sequence comes from Photorhabdus heterorhabditis, assembly GCF_001280945.1. Classification (NCBI taxonomy): domain Bacteria; kingdom Pseudomonadati; phylum Pseudomonadota; class Gammaproteobacteria; order Enterobacterales; family Morganellaceae; genus Photorhabdus; species Photorhabdus heterorhabditis. Next base: position 67,515 of record NZ_LJCS01000018.1, read on the forward strand.
GGCTTGGATTAGGCCAAGCTCCAACCGAAAATTGTTTGTTTAGCTAATAAATAATCTATCAGCTAAACATAAGGCGCCAAATTTTAGACAAATCTGACGCCAAGGTAAAGCGATAATCACATTCAGTTTAAATTAAACTGAAGCGCTCAGACCAGATTGGTCAATCGCTACACCAGCGCCCATAGTAGTGGACAGGCTAATTTTCTTAACGAAAACACCTTTAGCAGAAGATGGTTTTGCTTTTTTCAATGCAACCAGCAGAGCTTCCAGGTTTTCTTTCAGTTTGTCAGCGTCGAAGTCAACTTTACCGATGGTGGTGTGGATAATGCCGCCTTTATCGTTACGGTAACGAACCTGACCCGCTTTAGCGTTCTGAACAGCTTCAGCAACGTTAGGCGTTACAGTACCCACTTTAGGGTTTGGCATCAGACCACGTGGACCCAGGATTTGACCTAATTGGCCAACAACGCGCATTGCATCTGGAGATGCAATCACAACGTCAAAATCCATTTCGCCTTTTTTGACCAGCTCAGCCAGGTCTTCCATACCTACCAGTTCAGCGCCAGCCGCTTTAGCGGCTTCAGCGTTTGCACCCTGGGTAAATACAGCTACACGAACAGAACGGCCAGTACCATGAGGCAATACAGTTGCACCACGTACGTTTTGATCAGATTTACGCGCGTCGATGCCGAGGTTAACAGCAACGTCAACGCTTTCTACGAATTTAGCGGTAGCCAATTCTTTCAGAAGAGCAATGGCTTCGTTAATGTCATATTGTTTAGTCGCATCAACTTTTTCACGGATTGTGCGCATGCGCTTGGTCAGTTTAGCCATCGATTAATCCTCCACTACCAGGCCCATGGAACGAGCAGTACCTTCGATTGAACGCATCATTGCGTCAACGTTAGCGCCAGTCATATCCGCAGCTTTAGTTTCAGCAATTTCACGAATCTGAGCGCTGGTCACTTTACCAACTTTATCTTTGTTCGGTTTGCCGGAACCAGATTTAACACCCGCTGCTTTTTTCAGCAGAACAGCTGCCGGTGGGGTTTTAGTAACGAAAGTGAAAGAACGATCAGAATAAACAGTGATCACAACAGGAATTGGCAGACCTTTTTCAATGCTGTCAGTTTTAGCATTGAACGCCTTACAGAATTCCATGATGTTAACACCTTGCTGACCCAAAGCAGGACCTACTGGAGGGCTTGGGTTAGCCATACCAGCTGCAACCTGCAGCTTGACATAGGCTTGTACTTTCTTAGCCATTGATAATTTCCTCTATGTGGGTGATATCGCCTATTTAAAAGGCTCCCCTGTTATTTCAGCCCCGCCTTTTAAGGCCAAGCCACTAAAAACAAAAGGCGCGAAATTGTATGTTAATTTCCCGCCTATTACAAGCCAGAGAATATACGGCTAAAAATTAAGCTTTCTCTACCTGACTGAAATCCAGCTCAACCGGTGTCGCGCGACCAAAGATAGAAACCGATACTTTCAGGCGGCTTTTCTCGTAGTCGACTTCTTCCACAACACCATTGAAGTCTGCGAATGGACCATCGCTGACACGAACCATTTCGCCTGGCTCGAACAATGTTTTTGGCCGTGGTTTATCACCAACCTGTTGCAAACGATTCATAATCGCATCAACTTCTTTATCACTGATTGGTGCCGGACGGTCAGATGTACCACCGATAAAACCCATGACGCGTGGTACGCTGCGAACAAGATGCCATGTTGCATCGTTCATGATCATTTGTACCAGCACATAGCCAGGGAAGAATTTACGCTCACTTTTGCGACGCTGGCCGCTACGAATCTCAACAACTTCCTCTGTTGGCACCATCACTTCGCCAAAAGAATCTTCCATATCATGCAATTTGATATGTTCACGTAAAGATTGTGCGACACGACCTTCAAACCCGGAGAATGCCTGTATGACATACCAACGTTTTTTTGGGGAATCTGACATTTAGAACCTCAGGCCTGTAATAAATGAAACTAAACGCACCAGGATACCGTCAAGACCCCAGAGGATCAAAGACATCAATGCAGTGACTGCCGCAACAATCAACGTCGTGTGCAACGCTTCCTGGCGAGTTGGCCAAATGACTTTGCGCATTTCAATGCGGGCTTCACGAGCGAAAGCCAGCGTGGTTTTGCCTTTTGCAGTCCAGAGCGCAGCCGCTCCCGCAAGAGCAACCATAACAACAACTGCTATCGCGCGCAGAGGAAGACTATACTCTCGATAAAGGTAATTACCAACGATAGCAACCGTCAATAAAGCTGCTACTAATAGCCATTTCACTACCTCAAGACTGCGCCTGCTTCCTTGAGCATCGGTATTCGCACTCATAAACCAACCTGTAACTATGATTTAATATAGATAGCCAGCTTGCCTCGCAAGAGCAAAACAAATCAGACCGAACCAAAAAATTTGAGTGATTGTATCTGACTTGGCGCCATAATTCAGTATGGCATTACATATCTGAGAGATATATAGCCAATTCGTTGCATCAGAGCCTATCTCACCAATAATTAAAAACAACCATTGATGAGATAGGTTCTTTATAAAACAACGTGCAAAAAGGGCATCTGTTGATGCCCTTTTAGAGTAATCACATCAAAAATTATGCGATAACTTTAGCAACAACACCAGCACCTACTGTACGGCCACCTTCACGGATAGCGAAGCGCAGACCCTGGTCCATTGCGATTGGCGCAATCAGGGTAACTACCATCTGAATGTTATCACCTGGCATCA